>JAJDDZ010000308.1 GCA_029260025.1 Phycisphaerae bacterium
ACCCACTTGGGCTAACCGGACCCGTGACTTGCGTTGGCAAGCACCCCGGCGACGCTCGGATAGAAGATTGGGATCACAACGGCCACCCAAAGAACGCAAAAGAAACACTTGACCCGCAACGGGCTTTCATAGAAGGGCGGGCTATTGCCCACCGATTTTCCTGGCAATACCTCTCATCCGCGCGCCTGTTTCGAAAAAAGCACTCCCGCCAATTCCGAAACCGTCCATTCTTCAGCGATTCTTTCGCCCTCAAAGCGAGAGATCACTATATCCCGCCACTCAACCTTCTTCCCCGACCCCGGAATACCGGCTAGATCCCCAGCATGCGTGCCAGCCAGCGTGCGCTCCCATACAATCTTGTCACCGTCTTGCACAAACACGGTAACGGCCACGACACGAAGATTCGCGATCGAAACCCGAAGTTGTTTCACGAATCGCCTCACGAACGCATGCCCCCGATGCTCTTTCCCGCTAGCATGCACAACATACTCGGCATCGAACACCTCCTCCACAACATCGAGGTTGCCCTTGGCAAGGAGTTCCTCGTTGGCAAAACGAATAACCTCGTCGCGACTCTTGCCCATAGTTCTACTCCAACTGGATGCGTAGGCTGAGTTGTTGCCCACCGTCATCCCGAAATCGAACACACAAACCCTAATAGCCGCCTCTAACCCACTGATCGCTTAAGAAATCTTCTTAACCGATCACCCGTCAAGTTATTAGAGAGCAGCGGCGCGAAACGACCGCCCCAAGGAGCCTAACAGAAAAAGAGGCAAAAATGAAAAAACCAAAACTAACAAACAAACCCATTTGTCGCCCCGAGGGACTCCAATCAACGATTCGGCTAAGAACAAACCCATCAAGAACCCATTTCAAGAAGGGGTGCCCTATGACTTCTCCTCATCATCCTTCTTCTCAGCCCCAAGCTCACCATAATCAACCTCAACCGGAGGCGGAGCACCACCATCACCCTTAAGATAATGATCAAACCAGCGCAACATCCGAAGCGAGTAATCAAACTTAGATGCAGCCTTCCGATTACCATGTCCCTCACCCGGATACCAAACCAATCGCACCGGCACCTGCCCAAGGTTCTTAAGATTCCGGTAAAGCTCCATCGACTGACTAGGATGAACTCGAGTATCGTCCTTGCCATGCATGATCAAAAGCGGCGTCTTGCCTTTCTCGGCGTGATAGATCGGACTCCGCTCCCGATAAAAATCCCAGTTCCCGTAGAGCTTCTTGCGAGCATGCACCAAGAACATCTCATTAGGAATATCCGTCGTCCCCGCCTTAGAAACATGGTCACTAATCCCGACAAACATAACCCCAGCCGCAAACCGATCACTGTAATAAGTAGAGCACCAGGCGGTTGCGAAACCACCATAAGACCCGCCCGTCACGCCGACTTTCTTCGTATCAACCCAACCTTTTTCAACAAGATAGTCAACCCCGTCAACAAGATCATCAAACTCAGCCCCGGCATAATCCCCTTGCCCCATCTTGGAAAACTTCACGCCGCGCCCAGTACTCCCGCGATAATTCTGAGAAAAAACAAAGTAACCTCGCGCCGCAGCCATCTGCCCCGCACCAGAGTAACGAGTCAACCAGCTATTGTGATAGTGCGACTCAGGCCCGCCATGCACAGAGAGAATCAACGGATACCGCTGACCAGGCTTCTCATCCAGAGGCCGAATGAGGATCCCTTCAATCTCAACGCCATCGCGCGCCTTGTACCGAATCACTTCCTGCTTGGCGAGTCGAACATCCTTCAACCAAGGATTGCTATCCGTCATCCGCTGGGGACCAGCGTCCCCATGGCGCATCACAAAAACTTCCCCCGGATGCGAAGCGCTACTCACCACCATCGCGGCCGATCCCCCATCGCGCGAAAGCGAAAACCGAGTCGCAACCATTTTCTCCGGCGGAACAAGCGTTTTTCGAGCACTCCCATCGCGCCCGATCTCTTGGAAAGTCGTCCAAACGCCTTCATCGCCAAGGAACGCAACCGTCCCGTTGTTCTGCCAGGCGATCCCTCCAACCTGCCCCATATAGTTAGGAAGAATATCCTTCAATGACCCATCATTCGGATCACCAATCATCAACCGACCCTGCGAAGGATCATTCAAGTCTTCCGCTGAGATTATTGCGATGTACTTCGCATCAGGACTCCAGGCGATCGGCCCAAGCTTCCCCGGATTCTGAAAACTCGAAACAATCCCCCCGTTGTCCGCATCATAAATATGAACCTTGCGCGCCATGTAATGATCGTCGATCAAAGGAGAGGGAGAAATCGCCATCGCCAGGTGCGTCCCTACCGGCGCCCAATGAAGCTCCGAAGGAAACCCCGGAAGGTCCATCGGCTCCGCATCAGCATCACTTCCCGGAGTCACGATATACACACGGCGCTCACGAAATTCTTCTTCGTAGACCTCTTGCACAAACCCCTTGTCCGCTAGCTTCTTCTTACCCTTCTCTTTTTTGTCGGTCGCGATAAACGCAACACGCTTTCCATCAGGACTCCAAGTATAACTACTAACGTCAGTCTCATGACTCAAAACATTCTTAGCTTCACCGCCATCCAGTGGTATCACATACAAACAGGTATGTTCGTCGTCACCGCGCTTCGCCAGAAAAGAAATCCCCTTACCATCCGGCGTCCACGTAACTCCACGGACGCCGACCTTCCCGGTAACATAAGGACGCGACTCGCCGGTCGGCCCAACCACATGAAGCTCGTTCCAGTTCCCGCCGTTGTCATCTTCAAACGGCGTACGCGGAACCGAAAGCGTGTATGCAACATGAGTCCCATCAGGAGACATCGCCACCGATCCAACCCCACGAATCTTCGCCACATGCTCTGGTGTAAGTCCGCCGTCAGCATTCGCCGAGGCACAGAGCAGGAACGACGCGCTAAGAAGCATCACACCAAACGATTTATTGAAACAGCATCGCGTAGAACCGATCATGAAAGACACCTTTCGGATTTCGAGTTTGCGTTAGGCTCCCGTGAAGTTCAAGGGAGTCGAGAAGTGATAGAATCGCCAAAGAAAACCGCCGAGTCAAGCCGACGCGTGCGATTCAATCGAACAACCCACGAGCAGGGCGTCATCGCCGGGATTCGTCAAAAGATACTGGTGTTTGTACTGTTCGTTCGACCCTCCGCGTTGCTCGCTTTGCACCTGACGAGTCCGAGCAAACGATCCCCGCGAAATGTAATTCGTGGTCACGCCACCGAGTCGATTCGACGAACGCTTCGACCCATACTCGATGTTCACCTCGCAAAGGGCACAATCAAACGCCTCACCAAGCTTCACACGATCAGTCACCGACTCCTCAATATGCAACCGATAGAATGGCGGATCATCCCAAACTGGCGCAAGCACAAACTCGCAAGTCTCCAACCCCAAGGCTTTCCGCATCCGATCAAACGCTGCCGTCACCTGCCACTCGGTCAGCTTCTCGCCGGTAACAGAGCTTACCCGCGACCCACGATGAAGAAATTCAACAATCGGCGCTTGTCCAAGAAATCCATGAACCCGAACCCGGTCACCAATGTCATAGCGATAAAACCCTGCCGACGTCGTCATAATCACTCGATACTCGCCGCCAATGTCAACGTCGTGACACCGACGAACCGCCGAAGCATCGTTCGCACGCGCGTCCGCCTCAATGAATTCAAAGAAACTCCCACCGACATCAACAGGCCCCGCCGGCGTACCATCCTCAAGACAAATCGAAACGCGCCCCTCCGTCGCAAGAAGGCCAATATCGCGTACCGGCGTATCCCCGAAGAAGCGAGGGAAGTCCTGAAGATGAAGTCCCATCGTCCCGCCCGTCCAGTTCGCAAGAAACGCGAGATTCCAATAGTACTTCGGAAGAAGCTCGTCGTTCTCACGGACAATAGAATCGAGCCGATGCGCACTCCGCGCGTCTGGTTTCAACCGCGACCGAAGTTCTCGCCCAATCTCCTCCGACATCTCGCCCGGCGGAGAAAGCGTCCCGTCGCATACATCACGGATCAATCGCTCAGCATGTTCCGCAGCCGTCCGCGCCAGCTTGATTTGCGTGGCAGGACTCGCCGTTACAAGCCACCCAACGTCAGAACAAATTGCAAACCGCATGATCGCGTAGTACCGCGCTTCCGGATCCGTGATATACCCCGTCTCGCGCGGCGTCACATAAAACCGCTGAACAATCCGCTGTTGAGAGGCTGCAAGCAAACCAGAAATCGATCCGCATGGAACCCCAGATGCCGTGAGCTCCTCATCCATCGGCGAAACAACCTGCAAAATCGTTCGGAGAAAACCGCTCGGATGATCCAGAAGCGCCTTCATCCCAAACGCATTCCAACCCCGCCGATACTCCGCCAGAAAAGCACTCGTAACCGGAACGTATTTGGGCGTATCGGTGCTTCCGCTGGTTTTGGCAAACATGTGAACGCGTTCGTTCGCAGAGAAAAGGGCGCCAATCTCGCCGTTCTTCACGCGATCAACGTACGGCTGAATCTCAGAGTAGCTTTGCACAGGCACGGCCGCTACGAAATCTTCATAGCTCCTTATCCGCGCAAGATCATGATCCTTACCAAACGCACTCGTCGCCCCTCTTGCAATTTTCTCCAACAGCACGCGATCTTGCGTACCGCGTGCATCCTCAACCTCGCGCATGAAGCGCCGAAGCGACTTCTTAGCGCGCACCCGAGCAGCAAGACCAAGCAGTGGATCAAATATAGATCGTTGAGACATCGTTTCAGTATGCTTCCTATCAGCCCCCGCCCATTATTCGAAGCCAGCACACGTCACACTATCGCTGCGCCCTTGTTTCGCAAGGTCCTGAGGACTTCCTTGACCCTTTCGCAACCTTTAGCGATGATAATAGTAGCGTTACCCAAGGGTGTCCCGGTCCGTCAATGGGAGGCGAGCATGCCAACCTACGAATGTCTCTGCGGTGCAAAATACAAATTCTCCGACGCCCACCTGGGTCGCAAGAGCAAGTGCAAGAAGTGTGACGCAGTTTTCACCCTCGCCGCCGAAAACGACCCGATTCCATTTGCCGAGGATTCGCCTCTTGAGGGTCATATCGACTCGGTCTCGGCGCGCCAAGCAGGCGTCGCCCAAACAGTCATCCCTCCACCAACCGCGCCAGGACAACAGGTCATCATCGAAAGAGAAGACCAAGAACCCAGCAAAGGGCCCGGCGGCTACTGGCATGATTTGTTTTGGAGCTTCCTATTCGCCACACACCCCCACGATCTCGCTATCTTCCTCACGTTTTGCATAGTCTTGGGAATCGGCGACGCGTTCTTCGCAGTAATAGGATCCGGCGGAGTGATGTTTGTCGGGGGGATCTTGGTCGGCGGGCTCCTCCTCCTTATGTGGCTCATATTCAAGGGATGGTTCGCAGGAATTCGTTTCGCTATTCTCGAATCCGCAGCCGCAGGGGACCCTCATCTGCCAAACAACGCCCTCAGCACAGATTGGTACGAGGACTACTTGGTTCCAGCTTTTCAGTGGTTTATGAGTAGGTTGATTGTCTTGGTTCCGGTCGGTCTTTTCATCATTGACTACGTCTCGAATCACCCGGTCGGCATCATGGCGGCGTTTGGACTCGACCTTATGGCGCCGGTAGGAACGCAAACGATTTATGGAGAGGTTCCTTTCTGGGTTCTCGGTGGTCTCGGTTTGTTTCTTTGGCCCATGGTCGTTCTTTGTGTCGCTCTCGGCGGACTCACAACAATTGCGAGGGTCGATCTCCTCATCGTCAGTATCTTTCGAACGTTGCCCGCTTACCTTGTAACCGTCGTGATCGTTTATGCGGCTGAGGTTGGAGGGTACGCGCTCCGAGAGCTGATTTTTGACGCCATCGCGCCGGTCACATTATCTGGTCAAAACGCGCCATTCACCACACGCGTAATTGCCGCTTTCGCAGGTAATATTGCGTTCGTTTACCTATCGATCGTTATGCTTCGCGCGATTGGATTGTACTATTATCATTTCAAACATCGCTTCGCGTGGAATTGGTGATGAGAAAGCGAGACTAAACTTGTGGCGCTGCCCGGTCGCCGTCATTACTTGAACACGACCGCGGCCGTGATCAGAACGGCGCCCCCTACGATACCAACAAGAGCGCTCCCATACGCCGGTTGCGTTTCAACGTGTCCTCGCGCCCAAACGGGAATCTTCCCGACCCGAAACACGTTCAGCGAAAGCAGAAACGCCGCGATTCCAGCCACAAAAGAAACCACCCGAATCAAAGTCCCAAAGCATGACCCCTCCAGCAGAAGGATCCCCGTACCTCGCATCGCGATCGCAACGATAGCAACAACCCATGCGTACTTCGCACCAATAAGCCCGCCTTCCATATCACCGATCTGCTGCTTCACATCCCGAACCGCACGCTCCCAATCGCGATACACGAAGGGCTCACCGCATTCCGGGCAAACGCCAGATTGATTCCCGCGCATCTCATAACCGCAATTCAAACAAACCGGCATGAAGTCCGGCTTCTTCGGCTTGGGCTTGAAATCGTCTGAAACTGGAGCACCGTAAGAAAATGGCATAACTCAATCACCAGTCCCGGTAAGTGGCTCCGATGACAGCGGCGATCCATCTGCCGCAGGTCTTGACGGAATCATCTTCGCGTCATGGGTAAGCATCTCACGAGCTTTCTCAAGATCAACCAAGAAATCCATCGATTCCCAGGCGTTCTCGATTTCTTCGTGCAACCACGCATCGTCCAACCTAAACGGTCCCACCTGTTTGCGAACAAGCGATGTGAGCGTCCCGCCAACGCCCAGTGCAAGACCAAGATCACGAATCAAAGATCGCACATAAGTCCCACGCCCGCAACACATCTCAAAGTCAATCATAGGCCACTCGTACGAATGAACATGAATCCAATCGACACGAACCTCCCGCGACCGAAGCTCCAGCGTTTCATTCTCACGAGCACGCTTGTAGGCAGGCTGCCCGTTCACCTTCACGGCACTGGTCAGCGGCGGGACTTGTTGAAAAAGACCCATAAAACTAGCGCACGCCGAGTCAATCGCGCCGCGATCCGGCGGGGCGGTAACACTCACGTCCACAAGCTCCGTCTCAGCATCAAAACTCGAACTCGTCACATCGAGTCGCGCCGTCGTACGGTACACTTTCGGCTGATCCATCAGCAGTTCGACAAGTTTCGTCGCTTTTCCCAGACAGAGGACCAGGACACCCGACGCGTTCGGATCCAACGTCCCAGCGTGCCCGCTCTTGCGCTGACCGGTCACGCGGCGGACTCGATAGAGCGCACGCGCGGACGATATACCCGTCCCCTTATGAAAGTTAATAATCCCGTCGAGTCCGCTACTCGGTGGCATGGTCTATTCTTTCGATGTTTTTTCGCCATCCGCCCCGAGCGATTCAGGCGTGATCGGTTTCCCCGGCGCAAGCAATCTCTCATCCACCGGGGTTACGCGCTCAAAAATCCCGTGAACTTTCCAATCGCGCCCGGGTGGTTGAAGCGTCATGATCATTCTCCCATCGAGACGCAATCGCGTGCTAAACCCAATTCCGCCGCGACCGGTTGGTGCAAGATGCAGCAGCCCATCTTGTCGCGAAAACTTTCCCGTCGCAGATTGCGTCTTGATCGTCGGCTCACCTTCAGGCGTGAACTGCCCCTTAGATCGATAGGCTCCCCCCTCGCCAAATTCAATCTGCGTAATCGGAAAAGCAGCACCCGGCGGATCAACCTCTACCAGCTGCCAACGTCCTGCTGGCTCAGAACAACCACCCAAGAAACCCAACGACAGAAAAAACCAGGCACCCGCCGACCGATCTCGTCGAAACCTGTAGGGAGTCACGAGGCGCTGTGATATTCTCGCCCGATCGACGAATAGATCTCCACACATGATAATTAGTATCAATGCCCCCAAAATCGAGTCAACCATCGCCCCTTCAAGGGGCATGACGATCGACGAAACGAGCAATGGATCAGAGAATTTGCCCCCAACCCACCCCGGCGTATACTCACGCCCCAGCGGCGGTCGGTTAAGAAGAATTCGCTCCGAGTGGAACAAGAATGCCGGTTTACGAATACATCTGCAAGAGCTGCGGTCACGAGTTCGAAGCGCTTCTTCGGTCTATGTCTTCGAAAGAGCCCGGGATGTGTCCAGAGTGCAACGCCAAGACGGTTGAACGAAAAATGAGTACATTCGCCGCCCAGCACTCCGCCCCCAGATCCACAAATGGCGGTGGTTGCGGACGTTGCGGCGATCCGGGTGGCCCTTGCTCGAATTAATGCTTATTGTGTTGGAGTCTTACGTTTGAGCGAACAGCCAGAACCGTCGTTCATCAAAATGCCAATCGCCGGGATCCTCTCGTGGATTCTTCCCGGTCTCGGTCATATTTACCTTGGTCAACGAAGTCGGGGGCTGGTTCTGCTCGTCACGATCACCGCGACATTCTGGACGGGCGTCGCCATCGGTAGCGTTCAAGGCACGGTCGATCCCACAGAACGAAAAATCTGGTTCTTCGCACAAATAGGAACCGGCGGAAACGCAATCTCAGCGCTCGCGTTAAATCGAATCACCACCAGCGAAGATCGGGCGAACAACAGAAAGCCCGTCGTCACCAACTGGGTCGCTGCCGAGGTCGGTGTCCACTACACCGGCGTCGCCGGATTGCTAAATATTCTCGTCATTTTCGACGCCGTCAGTCGCGCCGATCCCAGTCGACTCCGCAGATCTCGCGCGTCACCCTCGGAGGAGTTCTCATGAGTCCGGTACTCGCGGGATTATTTACCACAGCGATACAACTCTCCGGGCAGCAGCGCCTCGCGATGATGCTTCCGCTTTGCCTGAGCATCGCCGTCGTCTACAAGACGACGCGCTGCCAGCGTATGAGCGAAGTTCCCGCAGCCGCCGGAGTCTTGTGGGTTACAATCGTACTAGGTATGGGGGCAGTCGGTGTCGGGTTGTGGTCGGTCTTTTCGTTCTTCGTCCAGCGCGTCTAATCCAGAAACTTGGAATGCTGTAGTGGACAAACACACCGCCAATCCGATAGGCATTTCCGGCGATGCCGCCGATCACGTCGTCGATGCGCGTCAACGAGCAAGAACGGTCCTCAGCGGCGAGTCACACATCGGTGCGATCGATGACTGGCGACGATCGATCATTAGTGCCCGAGATGCACTTATTTTGATCTGGTTAACGTGGGTCGGGCTCCACGGTTTCGGTGATCCCGCGTTCACTGGTTGGATGTTGGTCGCGATGTCTGTCGGTCTTGCGCTCTTGATAGGAATTTCCACCGCCCGCTCAACGCAAGCTCAGGTCAGTTACTTCACCGCGGAGTTGCATCGTGAGCGAGCAGAAATTCGCGACGATCCCGACCATGAGCGCGAAGAGGTCGTCGCCCTTTATGCCGCCAAGGGTTTTCAGGAACCGCTTCTGACCCAGGTCGTCGACGTCCTCTGCGCCGACGATGACCGCCTCCTCAAGGTCATGATGGAGGAGGAGTTGGGACTTTCCTTGTTTCATGTCAACCATCCGCTATTTGTCGGTTTGTGGAACGCAGGGGCAGCCCTCGCCGCCGGGCTTTTGCTCGCATTACCTGTCGCCCTGAGTCAAACCAACTTCGCACATACTTGGATGCCCGCCGCCGGAACGGCTACCGTTGGTGTTCTTTCCGTAATATCTGCCAGAGCGACCGGTCGAAGCATGTTCGAGTTCTTCGCCGTCGGCGTCATCATGGCCATCGTCACCGGTGGCGTCGTTTACTCGCTCGCCCAGTGGTTTTCGCAAATGACAATCGCCGTTTAGCTTCTCACTGCTTCCCACCGACGCGGTTTTGTGGAAAATAGCCGATGATGACTAATCCTTTCGCTTCCATTCCCGATCATGGCTCTCGCAAACCGATGCTGTCGGATGAATCTCTTTTCGATTCCGACGGCGAAGAAACAATTGTATTCTATACCCCATCGGCACAGTGGATCGCCAGCCGCATGGATTTGATCATCGCGGTAGCGGCGGGGGGGTTCCTGCTCATCGCTTGGGCACTGTCGCAAGCAGGCGGCCCCATTCCTCTAAGAAACCTCTTTACCCTCCTGGCGTTTTCTGTTGCAGGAATCCCCGCGATCGAGTCCGTCTGGGAAAAACTGCGTTCGTTTCGCATTGATATCGATCTACTAATGCTCCTCGGCGCAGTTCTCGCAGCCTACATCAATCAACCGTTTGAGGGAGCGCTACTTCTCTTTCTTTTTGCGATTTCAGGAGCGCTCGAGAGCTACGCCGTTCGCCGCACCCAATCCGCTATCGTATCCCTGCGTGAATTAGCTCCGAAGTTCGCCGCAGTATTCGAAGGCGAGTCCACCCGACAAGTCCCACTTCGACAGGTCGCCGTCGGTGCTCGGATCTTAGTGCGCCCCGGAGAGAAGGTTCCATTAGACGGCGCGGTGATAGCGGGCAGTTCGTCTCTCAACGAAGCCGCCATCACCGGCGAATCCATGCCAAGGGCAAGGGCAAAAGGCGACCAAGTTCTCGCCGGAACACAAAACCTAAACGGCAGACTAGAGGTCATCGTCACAAAACTTGCCGCCGACACCACCCTCGCCCGCATCGTTGATCTCGTCACCGCAGCCAGTCACAAACCAGCTCGCGCCCAAAGGCTCATCGACCGCATCGGTCCGACGTACTCGATCGTAGTCATCATGGCCGCCCTCGTCGTAGGCGGCGTTTCCGCAATGGTATTTGATATCGCGACCAACGAGGCAACCAGCAGAGGGATCGCCGTCCTCATCGTAGCGAGTCCCTGCGCGCTAATCATCGCAACACCCGTCGCATACCTCGCCGCCATCGCTTCCGCCGCAAGAAGCGGCGTCCTAGTCAAAGGCAGTGCCGACATGGAAGCCATCGCCCACGCCGGAGCGGTCGTCTTCGACAAAACCGGCACCCTAACAACCGGTACGATTAAACTAACCGACATCGCCCCGCTTGAGGGACTGGCAAACCAAGACGCGATTCGTTTCGCAGGAGCAATCGAACAATCCAGCACCCATCCCCTCGCCACCGCCGTGATGAATTATGCGACAGATGCTGGTGTCCTGGTCCCAGCAGTCTCCGACTTCGTCCTCTCCCCCGGCGAGGGAGCATCAGCCACCGTCGAAGGTAAGTCCGTTTGGATTGGGAAACCGGAGCTAGGGTTTAAGCGTCTCTCGCAGTCAGACGCGAGCACAGCATCCGATCAGACCGAGACATTCCGAAAAGTGGGAAAGACGGTAGCCGTCCTAGTTGTGGATAATCACGCAGCACTCTTCGCGTTCGAGGACACGCTGCGAGACAAATCGCGAGATTGCATCGACAATCTCAGGCGCCAAGGCGTAAAGCGAATCGAAATGCTCACCGGCGATCACTCAATCGTCGCAGAGCGCGTAGCGAAAACGCTCGCACTAGATGGTTTCCGAGCCGAGTTACTCCCAGACGAAAAACTCGAAGCCGTTGAGTCTCTTCAACGCGACTATGGAAATGTCGTCGTTGTAGGCGACGGAATCAACGATGCCCCAGCGCTAGCTCACGCCGACATAGGAATCGCAATGGGAAAGGGCGGCACAGACGTAGCAATGGATGCAGCCGACGTCGTCCTTATGAACGACCGCATCGAATCCGTCGCGTGGCTACATCGACACGGAACAAGAACCGCATCAATCGTCAAACAAAACCTCACCTTTGCAATCCTGGTGATCTCAGTCCTAAGCATCTTCGCCGCCATGGGCAGGATACCGCTTCCCCTCGCCGTCATTGGTCATGAGGGCAGCACCGTGTTAGTTTGCATTAACGCACTGCGCTTACTCCGTTCCTAGCGAAACCCGTTACGCGACCTGCGCCCGGTGATTTGGCTCCAGCTCAGCGAACACCTCAAGATACTGACGAAGATGACGCGTGAACAGGAATTCGTCTTTAACCCGAGCATGCGCCGCCTCACCTGCTTTCTGCGCGAACGCCGGATCGTTCAGGAATCGCTTCAACGCCTCGCCGAACGCGGCAAGATCCGTCGGGTTATCAATCAAAAGACCATGAACCCCGCTCTCGATTTGATCCTGAATACCCCCCACGCGCGTCGCGACCATAGGCTTAGATTTCCACATCGCCTCGGTAACCGTCAATCCAAACCCCTCTTGGAGGCTTTTCTGAACAACGATCGTAGCATGTCGCTGCAGAGCATTTACGATAGCTGCGTTCTCTTCTCGATCGTCCATAGGCAAGCAAGCTAGATGAACTCGCCGGCGAACCGATACGGGAAGCTCGCCCCAAGCATCCTCAACATCCTGGAGAACTTGTAGCCCTTCCGGATCGTCAGCCACCGCACTCACGTTGGGTCCAGCAAGAATTAGCGACGCTTCTTCGTGATCAAGATGCTCCGCAAAACCCTTCATGACCCCAACCGGATCTTTTAGACTATCCCAGCGAGAAACCTGCACGACCAAAGGCCGATCAAAGCTCGGCGGCCCCTCAAGGCTAGTCATCTCAGCGCGCCGCTTGACGGTCGCAATCGATCCATCCTCACGAACAAACTCGGGCTTCCCTTGCCCGTTGCCTCCGTGAACGATTCCGGTCTTAACAAGAATCGCTTCGGCAGCCTCCGCCGTCATCGGCTGATTCTTGCAAGAAAGCGGATCGATCGATGGCGGAATGATCACGCATTTTGTTTCGTCCAGCTGAGGTGGAATAAAAGCCCGCCGCGTAAAAATGTATCGCTGCGCAGACCCAAGGTATCGAGAAAGAAAATCCCAGGCGCGGCTCACCGTATCGTTAAAGCGATCCGGACCGATATGACATCGCCAAACGATCTTCGCCCCATGCGATGCGAGCGCAGGCACAAGTCCCGCCGTCTGAGGATCATGACAAACGACCACATCCCCAGGCTGAATCACCGCGAGCAGCTTTTTTATGTTCCCAGCAAGCGTCGCCTCGTAATGTTGATGTTCCTTCTCGCAAAGATCACCGCCGTCTCCTTCGTGCCCATGAAGGTTGTTATGGATTCGCTTCGTCAAGTCGAAAAAAACCGGATCGCCATCGATCACTAACCACCGCATGTCCATATCAAGACCGCGAGCATACGCCAACAGCGACACGAGCATCTCAGCAACCCCGCCACCTTGCGCCGTCGTATTGATATGCCAAACCGTCGAGCTACCTAGACTCTTACGAGTCTCGGCTGTCCTCGCCAAGAATCGCTCAAAAACCTCACGCCCAACCGCGCGCTCAAATTGCTCAACAGGAATCGTTGGAATCCGTACTTCGTTCATCTATCAATCCTCAGGTGCCAAAGCATAATCCCTGCAATCCAAACGCCTAGGGAGCGCGGACACAAGGCCAAAAAAGCGTGCAATCCAGCCACCGGTTACACGCCCAAGAAAAGTATACGATGTTTCGCGTGGGGTAGGGAGTGGGGCGTCACCCTTGTTTACCCGCGACGCCCGCTAAATCCGCGTCGGATGGTTGCTAGGCATGCATCAATCATCAGCCACCATCCCCTCTCTCAAGAGGGGCACCTACCACGACATCCTCACGATGTTTAGAAGTCGGCAAAACACCCTCCACAACGTCATGGATTTCGGAAGTGACGACATGCGGATCAGAAGAATCGCCCACAGCTCCCGCCGCGAGGAACTGATCAACCCATCGTCCGATATCGTTGAGTCGAATCAAACGCCGAAGACGCGACATACGCTCCCGCCGCTCAATTTCTGGCATGCTCAACGCCTGAACAATAGCGTCAGCCGTCCCCTCAACATCATAAGGGTTTACCAAGACCGCTCCGCGATGCAGCTCAGCAGCTGCCCCCGCAAATTCACTCAAGACAAGCACACCAGTCTCATCAACGTTCGCCGCGCAGTACTCTTTCGCGACAAGGTTCATCCCATCGTTCAGAGAAGTCACCAACGCAACATCAGCCGCCCGATAATTCGCCAAAAGCTCCGCCCGCGACATCGACCGGTAGGTATAGTGAATCGGGACCCATCCCGGCGTCGAAAACTTCCCATTGATCTCGCCAACCAGTTCCTCGATCGCCTCTTTTTGCAGACGGTACGATGGAATGTCAGTACGACTTGGTACCACAACCTGAACAAAGCGGATCTTGCCACGCAGGTCAGGACTCCGCTCGAGAAGTCGCCGAAACGCCTTCATTCTCGGCGTAATTCCTTTCGTATAGTCTAACCGGTCAAGTCCAAGCAGCATCTTCCGCCCACCAAGCTCAGCCCGGATATTGGCAACGTGTGTCTCGACCTCCAAAGTTGCCGCATCTTTCGCGAACCCACGATAGTCAATGCTAATCGGAAAAGCCCCAACGCGAATCGTCCGATTCGGCGTAATGATCGTCTGCAACCGTCCACGACCAGAAATACCCACGTCGCGCTGCAACGCCTTAACGCATTGCGTAAAGTTCCGACGATCCCGCAATGTCTGAAATCCGATCGTATCAAACGCCATCATCGCACGAATGATTTGAACACGCCATGGGAGCTTCAAAAAAATGTCCAGCGGCGGAAATGGTATATGGAGAAAAAAACCAAGCCTCTCGCGAACACCCATCGCCCGAAGGCGATCGCCAAGGAGCATCAAGTGGTAATCGTGAATCCAGAGAAAGCTTCCCTCTCGCGATGCAACCTCGCGCACCGTTTCTGCGAACTTGCGATTGACTCTTGTATAAGCTTTCCAATACGCCGGATCGAAGTTACAACGCTCATCAAGACTATGAAACAGTGGCCAAATAATCTCGTTAGAAAAACCAGCGTAGAAATTGTC
>JAJDDZ010000309.1 GCA_029260025.1 Phycisphaerae bacterium
CGCAACATCAACTACGCGAACTACTGCACGGCGAAATGTATCTTCTGCAATTTTAAAGCAGACCCCCCGGGGACAGATTCTGGGCGGAGGGACCTCCCCGGCGGGTACGTGCTCTCGTTCGAGGAAATCGGGACCAAGATCGAGGAGCTACTCGACATCGGGGGAACGCAAGTCCTAATGCAAGGGGGGTTGGTTCCGGCCGAGATTCTGGGGTTCGACTGGTACTTAGACCTACTCCGCTTTATCAAATGCGAGTATCCGTCGATCCACATTCACGCTTTTAGTCCGCCGGAAATTCACGCCTTTCACGAAATCTTCAATATGTCCGTGCGCGAGGTCTTGCTTCGTCTACAGGAGGCGGGATTGGATTCGATTCCTGGCGGCGGGGCGGAAATCCTGGTGGATCGCGTCCGGCGTAAGATTGCTCAGGGTAAGACGACGGTCGATCAGTATATCGAGGTCATGCGTCAGGCGCACCTGATCGGGATGCGTACCAGCATCACGATGATGTTCGGACACATCGAAACACTGGAGGATCGGATCGAACATCTGCAACGCGTGCGCGAGCTTCAGGATGAGACGGGTGGGTTTACGGCATTCATTAGCTGGACATTTCAGCCCGGCGGAACCCCGCTCGGTCGAGTAGAGACATTGCCCCCCGATCACGATGGTACGCCAGATGGGAAGCATCTCTTGCTCGCAGACGCCCATGAATCGCTTCGTATGACGGCCATGTCGAGAATTTTTCTCGACAATATTGCTAATATTCAGGCTAGTTGGGTAACTCAGGGTGCGAAAATCGGTCAACTCTCACTGTTTTTTGGCGCAAATGACATGGGTTCGGTCATGATGGAGGAAAACGTTGTGTCGGCGGCTGGCACGACGTATCACCTTACAGAACAAGGGATTAGGAGCGCTATTGCTTCAAGCGGGTGGAAACCAAAGAAGCGAAACTTTCATTATGGGCTCGTGGATTCCTAAGTGCTACGATCGCTGGCTCCGGGAAAGAATTCTCTGGCATATCGAACCCATTTCTTGTTACAATAGGTCCACAAACTTTCCGGAGGACTTGGGGAGATGGCGAAAGCAGAGGCGCTGTTTTTCCGCTCGACAGCGAGTTGATTTTCTCCCGCAGGAGTGCCATGAGCATAGGTCGGACCTCGGTTCGAAAGCTCCAAGCCTTCCCGTGTGGTCGATCTCGCAGTAGCGTGTTAGGCCCCTTCTGCTTATTCGTGGTTGAGACGCATTGAGCCATGTCGGCGCGTTGTCTCAGCCGCCCAAAAAGACGAGGTTCGGGAATGGATCTAGAGTCGATCCAGAAAACGGCGCGGTTAGACCTTCTCCTGTCAGTTAATGACGGCGCTCAGGATGTCTTTCTATGGGAGCATTCGCTTCGTGTTGCCCAGAACGCGCAACAAATCGCCCATTTGTCAGACGCTCGCAAGTTAGGCGTTGACGAATTCAGCGTTTTTCTCGCTGGGTTATACCACGATGCGGGCTTGGCTTCTCGAGTGAATTCCGGTGAGCTCGATAGGATGCAGGTCCTGCTGGGCCCTACGACTGAGAATGATTGCGAAGTGGGGGCCTTGATGTTGGAGCGTAGTTTGCGCGGGCGGGTTTCGCCGATGGTTTTGGACCGGGCCGCGTTGGCCGTTCGAACAAGGCAGGATCGTTCCTCGCGTTCTCCCGATGCTATCGTTCTCGCTGAGGCAGAAGCTCTGGACGAGTTTGGCGTCCTCCCCTTGTGGCTCGCGGTCCGTCGCGGGGCGATCGAGGGGCGTGGCGTAGAAGCTGCGATCGAAAGCTGGGTCCGGAAGAAGGAGTATCGCTTCTGGACGGCTCGATTGACGGACTCGTTTCGGTTTCCGGAAGTTCGGGAGCTGGCTCGGGTAAGGCTGACTCGTATTGAGAGACTGATGGGGGAAGTTCAGCTTGAAAGCCTAGGTCAGGATCTCGACGCCGTTCTTGGCGGTTTATCCCGAGAAACGGCTACGGATGGTGTCGCTCGGTAGTCCGACTGGTTGGATATCGGACTTAGGACGCCTTTTCACTTGTTGTTGCCTTGGCAGTGGACACAAAGGGCGTCTCGGCCTATAATGCGGTGGTACGATGGGGGGCCGCGCTGCTGGTTTTGGGGTGCGAGCCAGTCGTCAATGGAGGGGGTTCGGCGGTTTCGCTGCCTCCACAGAATGGGGTTTCTTGAGTTTTGCTGCTTCATGGATTGTCTTGTCGCCCATCTTTCGGGTTACGGGTGGTCGTGTTGCAGAAGCCGCGCTATCCCCAAAAGCGTCAAGATTGCGTTTGGGCTTGTGGGGTCCGTTGAATATTGGTTACTTATAGGCTGTTGTTTCTATTTGGAGAATCTCGGTTGAGATGCCGGATCGATCTGCCTAAAGTTTTGTAAGTGGTTTTGGGTGCATGTGCCTGCTACGTTTCGCATGCGGTCTATCAGAAGGGGACGAGCTGATGAGGAAGGACTGGATTCTTACCTGTGCGATCGCGGCGTTTGCGTTGCAGACGCCCGTTTTTGGCGAGGTAATTGTTGAACTGCGTGCGATCGAGGTCAACGACGTTGCTCTTGGCGCGGGCGAGGCTACATCACTGAGCGTGAGTCCTGGCGACAAGGTTTTGGCGGAGCTTATTCTGCTCCCGGGCTGGGGTTCCGAATTCCCAGACGGCATCCGCGCCGCGCAGATCGTCATCGGCGGACGGTCTGGCGTTACGAGTGGCGGAAATGACCGCGTGCTCCCGCTAGGGTGGGATTCGCCGTTGGACTTGTTTCCGTGTGACGTTCAAGAGGATTGTGCAATAGGGTCTTTCTGCAACGATGGGCAATGCAATGGCGGCGGGCACTTTCCGGAGCTTGGTGCATTCATCGAAAACCGGTCAGACTACCTCTTATTCGGTCAGGACGTGTTGCGGGTAGAAGCCAAGACAACGCTTGACTACGTCCTGGGCGGTCTAGACCAAGTAGCCCAGGGTCAAACGGATACTGGGATCGAAAAATACCTCGGGACCTATATCTTGGTCGTTGGCGATTTCGCCTGCGGCACATTTACATTCGGGGGTATTACGACAGGCATTGGGGCCGTCTCTGAGGTTTTTGGTCCCGACCTACAGACATCGGTTATTCCAACAGTCGTCCCATTGGAGCTTAACACGGGGACCTGCGGTCCACTCCCGAGTGATACTCCAGGTTCCTTGAACTGCTCGCTCGACGCGAGGTATCCTCATCCAACCAACAGTACGACTCCAGTATTTGCGGAGAATTTTTTCAAGCTTGCGTTTGATATAAATCCAGCCGGGCTTTCGGCGGGCGACTTCGCGGTCTTTACAGCGCCGCCTATTTTCTTCAATCGGCCAACCATTAGCAATCTTCAAATCGTGGGGAATGACGTCACCATAACGATGAGCAGGCAATTTGATGACGACTTGTGGACTTGCATCCGCCACCTCGATACCAACACGAGCTTTTGTCGAGGAAATCTTCCGGGCGATTCTGACCAGAATGAAATTGTCGAATTCGACGACGTGACCAGGATGCTCTTGGACCTCGATCCTCCCCTACTGGGCGACGACGGGCAACCGTACAGGCCACTTCCGCTTGTCGCCTGCGACATTGATCGTAGCGGTCAGTGTACGCCATTGGACTTAATGGCCAGCATGAACCTATTCTCTGGTTCCGGAGCGTTCGCGCCGGGAGTTGAGGGTCTAAATATGAGCCTTACTTGTCCAAGCACGCCGGCTCCCTAAAGCTAGGCGTTGCTCGGCCAGGTCAATCCGCAATCCAAGCGGGCTCTTTCGCAGAGCCCGCTTTTTTTGATGCGCTGGCGATGTCGATTGTGCCGATCGCGCGCGCCGTGTACCCTATCCTTGTACCTCTAAAGCATTGGGTGTCATGTGTTCTCGGATCGTTCCGGGGATGATCCCGATCGCTGAGTCCGACGACGGAGTTTCCACCAGAATGACGTCTCTTGATGCAATTGCAAACCTCGAACCAAAGCTCGTTTGGAAGTATTTTTGTGGGTTGTCTGCCGTTCCCAGACCGTCGAAGCGAGAGGGGAAGATTCGTGAGCATATGAAGCAGGTCGCTTCGAAGGCTGGGTTTGAGGTGCGCGAGGACGCATGCGGGAACCTGGTTGTGAACGTGCCAGCGACCGAAGGATGCGAGCAGACTCCGATCATCGTGCTGCAAGCTCACCTGGATATGGTCTGCGAGAAAAACTCCGGAACCGAACACGACTTCGACAAGGACCCGATCAAGCTGATTCTCGACGAAGACCCAGAAAAAAATAACGATCCTATCGTTCGAGCGGATGGAACGACCCTCGGGGCTGACAACGGCATCGGTGTCGCAATGGCAATGGCAGTTGCGACATCGCCGGAGGTCAAGCACGGTCCTCTAGAGCTTCTGTTTACGCTCGATGAAGAAGATGGGATGACCGGCGCGAAGGCCCTCACGCCGGAATCATTTCGCGGACGGACGATGCTGAACCTCGACACCGAGGAAGATGATTATTTACTCATTGGCTGCGCGGGGGGGTGCGATACGGTCCTGACTTGGTCGCTCGCGCTTTCGCCGGTCGACTCGGGCGACGAGGTCGTTCGTGTTTCTGTGACCGGACTTCGTGGTGGACATAGCGGTTGCGACATCATCGAAAATCGCGGTAACGCGGTGAAACTGTTGACGCAGACTCTGATTCGCAGCGGCGGCGAGAGCTTGCGACTGGCATCAATCAATGCTGGCAGCAAGCGAAACGCCATTCCGCGCGAGGCGGTGGCCTTGGTTTGCGGCCGAGAGGGTTTACGTGACCACCTTGCGAGCGCCGCGGAAGAGATCGAAAAGGGCGGTAGGGATGCGTCTGGAGAACCGAATCTTCAGATCGCTATCGCTTTGGATAGTGCAACCGGTGCTGCTGGTGTCGCGGAGACAGCGACATTCCTAGGCGCGCTCGCCAGCTGCCCCAGTGGCGTGATGGGGATGAGTCGTAAGGTATCCGGTCTAGTCGAGACATCGAACAATCTTGCGACGGCCCAGGGTTCAATCAGTTCGGACGGGAAGACGATTTCGATCGAGGTCGCGAACCTCTCACGAAGTTCTTCTGAGGTATGGAGGGCGGCTGCCGCCGAGCAAATCGCATCAATCGGTAGGCTCGCCGGCGCGACGGTACGACACCAGAACGAGTATCCAGGCTGGGATCCTCAGCCAGATTCAAAGGTGCTTGGAATCTGTAAGGGGGTCTACGAGCGACTATTCGGAGAAGCGCCGCACGTCGAAGCTATCCACGCGGGATTAGAGTGCGGAATCATCGGCCAGCTCGTGGGGAATATGGACATGGTCTCGCTGGGGCCCTACATCCTCGGCGCGCACAGCCCCGACGAACGGGTCTACGTGAACTCGGTCGCGAGGTCTTGGAAGCTGCTCGTGGCAGTGTTGGATGAACTGTCGCATACGAAGTAATCGCGGCACGAATCCAAGGTCCTCGATTATCTGACGCTTCGTGACGTCGTACGGCTTGCTGAGGACGACTTTGGGTCAAGGGCATCTCGCAACGCGTCTCCGACGAAGTTGAGGGCGACGAGCGTCAGCACGAGCGCCGCGCACGGAAACACAATCAGCCACCAATAACTGACGAACGTGTTGACGGCTTCCACGCCTTCTGTGGCCAGTCTTCCAAGCGATGGCGTCGGCGGTTGAATTCCAATACCCAGAAAGCTCAGAAATGCTTCCTGCATGATTGCCTGGGGTACGACGAGGGCAGCGTATACGGTGATGGGCCCCATCAAATTGGGAGCGATGTGTCTGCGGAGAATATGCAGCCATCCAGCGCCAGCCGCTCGCGACGCTTCTACGAAGGGTTGTTCTCGAAGCGATAGCACCTGTCCCCGAACAACGCGAGCCATGGTCAGCCAGCTTACGCCGCTAATCGCGACCAGTAGAATCACGAGATTGGCGACCGCCGATTCCCCTCCGAATAGAGCGGTCAAAGGGCGGGTAAGCGCTACCTTTAGCAAGATCACCGTCAACACGTATGGCAGACTGAACAGCACATCGACAACGCGCATCATGGCAGCGTCGATCTTCCCGCCGGCGAGGGCTGCGATCGATCCGAAGAGGACCCCAACAACAACCGCGATCCCAGCCGCCGAGATTCCGATTCCCAGGCTTATGAGAAAACCAGGAAGGAGCCTAAGAAACAAGCTCCGCCCCAGGTCGTCATGCCCCATGCATGAAGATACGTTGTGCAGCACGCCGGAGATGGCGGAAGGGGGTCCATCCGAGCTGTGGATCATCGCGTCCATCGAAAGGACCGGCGCCACGGCAGGCCCATGTCGAACAGCCTCGTCGAGTTGTTGAATGTTCATCCAAGACAGTGTCCACGGAAGCGTTGCGATGGCGATAATCGTAAACAGCACAAGCAGCCAAACGCTGCAGTAGGTAAGCAGACGTCGGAGGCTCGGCAGCTGTCGTGCAGGGCTTACCATACTCGTACATGGAGAACTTCCCATTACACCGCCGCCTTGATGCGTGGGTCAACGACTCCGTAGAGTAGATCGACGACGATGTTGAGCGCGATCAACATGGCGGAAAATACTAAGACCGTCGCGAGGATGAGACCGGGGTCGCGATTGAGAGCTGCGTTGACGAAGTGCTGCCCCAACCCTGGAATACCGAAGACCTTTTCAACGACGAAAGATCCGGTCATGGCCTGGGCGGTCGCGGGCCCGAGATAACTGAGGACCGGAAGGAACGCAACGCGCAGGGCGTGTTTCCAGATGACAACTCTTTCAGGGAGACCCTTAGCCCGCGCGGTTCGTATGAAATCGCATTCCAGCGTGCCGATCATGCTCGTTCGCGTCAAGCGGGCGATGTAGGCGATGAACGGAAGCGAAAGCGTGATTGCGGGAAGTGGGAGGTGCCAAACCGTTCCCCATCCCCCAACGGGTAGCCACTTGAGATAGACACAAAATAGCGTAAGGGCAGCAGTTCCAGTCACGAACGTGGGGATCGAAATTCCCAAAATGACGATCGAAAGTCCAACGAAGTCCGGGAGGCGGTCTCGTCGCACCGCGCCGACAACACCAAGCGGTATCCCGATGATCAATGCAATGAGGATCGCCAGTAATCCTATGAGCATCGATACGGGAAGGGCGGATGCGATGATCTGGTTACAGGTCCAATCGCTGTAAGTAAACGCCGGACCGAAGTCGAGCCGGATCGCCCCCGCGAGATATTCAGTGAAAAAGGTCCAGTTATTGTCCATGTGGTAGCGGGCGCGGAGGGCTTGCTCTGCTTCGGCGGGCATGTTGCGGTCGCCCGATTGAAACGGGTTACCTGGAATCGAAACAGCCATGACAAACGTCGCGGCGTATACGATCAGGAGTGTCGCGACACCGGCGAGTAGTCGTTTGATGATCTTTTGAATCATCGATCGACGCTCACATATCGGAACGGGAACCACAATCTCGCGTTAGGATAGAGTCCCTTCACATAGGGTTTGATCGCGATGAGTTCTGTCGAGTGAGAGATTGGAAGAATCGGACAGTCCGTTTCGACGATGAGTGACTCTGCGTCGCTGAGAAGGCGTGCGCGAGTCGCGGGGTTCGCCTCTGCGTTCGCTTTGGCGAGCAACGCGTCATACTTTTCGCTCGAGTATCCAGTGTCATTGTTTCCGTTCGCTGTCGTCAGGCAGTTCAGGAAGGTCGTTGGATCATTGTAATCAGCGTACCAACTCCCACGCGCCATCATGAAATTTCGGCTTATCTTGTCCTGGGCGAACGTCTTGGACTCTTGGGCACGTAGCTCAACACGCACGCCGAGTGCATCTTCCCACATAGTAGCGAGGGCTTCTCCGAGTCGCACCGTGTTCGACGTAACGAGAAGTTCGATATGACCCAGTTGCTCGCCGGAAGTGTAACCCGCGTCTCGAAGAAGTGTTCGTGCGCGGTCAATGTTGTGTTCAATTCCGCTCGCGGGCGTGTATCCGGGGATCGCGCCGGGCGGAACGAAACTCTTCGCAATACGATCGCCATTTCCCAGTACCTGCGATACGAGTTTCTCACGGTCTGTAGCCAGCGTAAACGCGCGGCGGACCCGCGCGTCTTTGAAGGGGTTCGGTGCGCCGCCGACCGTTTTGCTATCGCAGTTGAAGTTCAGAAACTGTGTCGCCAGGACAGCGCAGAGTTTCAGGTCAGGGCGCTCGCCGCTCTGAGCAAGTCGGACGAGTTCGTGCTGGTACGGAACAGTCAAGTCAGTCAGGAAATCAACGTCGCCGGATTCGTAGGCCATGATCGACGCGCTTACGTTGTCGTACTCCAGCATGTCGATCGTTTTGCATCGGATGTCATCGGCACTTCGAAAATAGGGATTGATGCTCAATCTCGCTCGCCGTTTGAAGGACCAATCCGAGAGTGAGTATGCCCCGTTGGTAACCAAACCCGGGTATCCATTGCGATGATAATCAGGTTTGGTCCATTGCGGGTCGTACACGACGAGCCCTTCGCGCGTGAGCGGAGAGTCCACTTCATTTGAACGAAGCATCTCAATGCTCTCGTGAATCGGGAGGAACGTTGCGAAAGCTGTCAGGTCGAGAAAGTACGGGCATGGTTTTCGAAGATGCACAACAAGCGTCGTATCGTCGGGCGTTTCAAGGCCCACCTCGGCGAAGCGTTTTTCGAGGTCGGCGGCGCTTCGAGGAAGTATCATACGGAGTTCATCATTGGTCTTGTTAAGTCGCCCGCGCGATCGAAGCATGGAAAGCGCATCGACGGTCTCCTGCCGCCACCGGACATACTCTGCCGCACCAACGATATTCTCGGTCAGAAAAAATGCGTAGTCAGCCGACGTCCCCGGTTCGATGGCGCGTCGCCATCCGCGAACAAAGTCTCGTGAAGTCACGGGATCGCCGTTAGACCACCTTGCGTCTTCACGGATTTGAAAAGTGTAAGTTAGACCGTCCGCAGATCGGCCCGGCGGAAAGTAAGCTGCTGCTCCGACAGGTTCGGTGGTCTTGGGATCCCACGTCGTGAGTCCCTCCCAGAGATTGAGCGCGACGCGGAAATCCTGCATCCAGCTCATTCGGGCGGGGTCCAAGGTATGGATGCCCGATGGGTTAACGTAGGTGAAGTCAGCGCGAGGCTCGCGATGGGTCAGCGAGAAGAGTCCAAGCAGTGCACAAATCAGTGCGATAAAAAAGAGAAAGAGGTTGCGGATCATTCCTTTGTCCACACCTCGCATGCAACCTGCATGCGTAGAACTAGGTGCTTAAGGGGCGCCGACCGGGACACTCCACGGTGTGGCGTTAAGTGCTCCCTGCGATGTGGCAGTGGCGTCGCCGACCCACTTGGCCGCTTCGGCGGGGATGAGATCCTTGGCGGTTCGGCCCTGGCTATTGAGCAGATTCGTGATGTCGCCGCCGTTGGTAACTTTGGTTGCGCCATTAAGTATCGTCTCTGCTTCGACGAGTGATCGCTCAAGATTGTCGATTTCGACGAACTCAAGTAGGGCGTTGTTGTAGCGGTCTGCGTCGAGGCGAAGGAGAATCGCCACTCGCGCCACGAGTTGCGTTTTCTGAACTTGATTTAGTGAGCCAAGCGTCGCCGGGTCTGAGAAATAGAGCAACGCTTCCGTTTCTGCGCCGTCGTTCGTGTTGGACGTGCGTCTCTTTCCGAGTCGAGTGTCGAAGATCGCAAGATAAGCGTCGAGGACAGCCGTGGCCTGTCCCGAAAACGCTAGTGCTCGATAGATTCGGCTCGATACGATAGGACTTGTCTCAGCGGCGCCAGCGATTTGAAGAGCCTGGATAACAAGGGGGAACTGAGCACTGTCAGCTGCAATCGCACGTTGTTGCAGGATGATCGCTCGGGCAGAGAGGTATCTCGCAGCATCCACCTTGCAAGCGAGTCCTGCCATAAGTCCAGGGACCGACTCGATCGCGTTCATATCGAGGAGTGCGCGGGCGAGTGAAACAACGACAATCGGGGCTGCGCTAGCATCGGCAAAGTGAGTCGCAGCCACCTTGGCGGTTTCAGATGCGAACTGAGATCGAAACGCCTGCCCGTTTCCGGGATTTGTTGCCTGTGAGCTGATCGTCTGGCGAAAAGTAGCGCTCGCTTGATTCTGCACGTCCGCCTTCGCCGCAGCGAGTTCCCCGACAACGAGTCCCACCCAGTCGCGGATGCGTTGCTGGTCGTTTTGGCTGATCGACGGAAGTCCCCGCATCGCATTAACGGATGCGTCAGCGCTAGCCCTATTCTGAGCGCGGACTGCAGGCGAAAGAAGCGACGAGACCAAGCAGATTGTAACGCCCAAGGCGGCGCGTTTTGGCATAATTGTTCCCCCGCTCATAGGCGGTCTTTTCGTTTGCAATATCGCAACAAGTTCGGGAATTCAGCGAGCGACGGTTCGGTCGCTGTCGGTGCCCGAGCACAACAGCCCGGGCGGGGGGAGCGAGGCGGCAATCGCCTTCGCAACTCCAAGACCGCAAAAGCTATCCACACCCCCCATAGTGTGTCAAGCCGGAACCCCTGTTTCGGCCAAGATCGGACGGGTTGACGGGTGATTCCCAAGCCGGATAGTGGGGGTAAGACAAGGCCAACGTGAGATTGGATAAGCCTTCACGCGGAGTTTCGATCGAGTGTGCTTCGATGCCCAAACCAGAAAACATCCCAACACCCGCCGTGCGTCGCCTCAGCCTGTATCTGCGGCAATTGGAGACATTTCACGCGGCAGATCACCGAACGGTCTCAAGTCGTCAGCTAGGCGAGGCCCTCAGCCTCTCGGATGCTCAAGTTCGCAAAGATTTCGCCTATTTCGGTCAATTCGGGCACCCCGGAATCGGATATCGCGTTCCAGAGCTGATTCAACGAGTTAGACGGATCCTCGGGACCGACAAACAGTCCAATGTGATTCTCGTCGGGGTCGGAAACCTTGGTCGAGCCCTAATCTCCTTTGGCGGATTCGCCAAACGCGGGTTTGATGTCGTAGCAGCCTTCGATCGCGATCCGGGCGTAATCGGAATGAAGAGTCCCGGTCCAATCGAATTTTCGGTTCAACCGCTTTCAGACATTCCCCAGGTCGTGAAGGAAAAGGCGATCCGCCTCGGGATTCTGGCCGTTCCTGCACCGGCGGCGCAGTCTGTGGCTGACACGATGATCGCGGGCGGGGTTCGTGGTATTCTGAATTTCGCACCGGTGACACTCAAGGCGGGTTCTGAGATTGCCGTCGCGTCGGTTGATCTAGGTGTGCACCTCGAACAGCTTTCGTTTCAATTGGCTACAACACTCAGCTAGGTCGATCATCCCGAGCGAATTGATCCCTCGGGCGTACCCGCGTCAACTTGGTCATAGATACTGGTCAAAGCAATGGCAGCGAAATTGACATTCATCGTCGGGTGTACCGCATCGGGCAAGGCAAGTTTGGGACGAGAGATTGCGCGCCGGACCGGTGGCGAGATCATCAGCATCGATTCGATGAAGGTATATCGGAGAATGAACATCGGAACGGCGAAACCGTCCGCGTCGATCCTCGAAGAGATCCCGCATCACCTGGTGAACGTGGTAGAGCCATCAGAGGAGTTCTCAGTCGCCCGATACGTTGAGCAGGCCGAAAGGGCGATAGCAGAGATTGAAGCGCGCGGAAAACCCATTTTCGTGGTCGGCGGAACACCGCTTTACGTCAAGGCACTCAGTGAGGGGCTTTTTAAAGGTCCAGGAGCCAACGAGGAAATCCGGGCGAGACTCGGAGCGATCGCGGAGCGCGACGGTAATACTGGTCTTCATGAGCAGCTAGAGAAAGTCGATCCGGTTTCGGCAGCTAGGATTCATCGAAACGACTTGCGCCGAATCGTTCGAGCGCTTGAGGTTCACGAGCTAACCGGCAAGGCTATTAGCGGATTACAAGAGCAGTGGGATCGCGATCGAACCAAGTATGACTGCGACTTCATCGGACTGCGTCGCGACAAGGAAGACGCCAGCCATCGCATCAACGACCGAGTGCGAAAAATGATCGCGGATGGTCTGGTGGAAGAGGTGAAGTCGCTAGTTGCAGAACCAATCTCAATGAGCACTGCCGCCAAACAGGCACTCGGATATGCGGAAGTCATCGCCCATCTTCGCGGCGAGATGGAGCTTGCGGACGCCGTAGAAATGATCAAGATCGGAACACGCCAACTCGCCAAGTCGCAAAGGACGTGGTTCAAACGCTTTGCAACAGCGGAGTGGATTGATCTCACTCCAGATGCGACGGTTGAAGTCGTGGCAGATGATCTGATGACGCGTCGAGGATCGCAATGGTCAATGTAACGGAGATGACCAACTGGGCTGTCGATTTGATCGACGTTCGCAAGACCTACGGTCGCAGCGTTCACGCACTTCGCGGGGTCAATATCCAGGTCGGTGCAGGCGAGATTTTCGGACTTCTCGGTCCCAATGGCGCCGGAAAAACGACACTCGTAAAGATCATGATGACCGTAGTTCGCGCGACCAGGGCCTATGGGACAATTCTCGGTAGGCCCATCGGCCATCGCGGAAAGCTCGCCGTCACGGGGTATTTGCCCGAGAGTCACCGGTTTCCTGGTTATCTGACTGGCGCTCAATTGCTTGACTACTACGCAGCGTTAGCGAAGGTTCCACGGGACAGGCGTCGCCGTCGCGCACCCGAGCTTCTTGATCGTGTCGGGTTAACCAACTGGGCGGATGCGCGCATCGACAAGTATTCAAAGGGCATGTTGCAACGTCTGGGAATCGCGCAGGCGCTGATGAACGATCCAGAGTTAGTCGTCCTGGATGAGCCAACCGACGGTCTGGACCCGGTCGGTCGCCGCGACGTGCGAGAGCTTCTTGCGGATCTCCGCGACAAGGGCACGACGATTTTCTTGAACTCGCATTTACTTAGCGAACTTGAAATGGTTTGTGATCGTGTAACGATTCTAGTTGATGGTCTCGTCGCCAGGCAGGGAACGCTTCGCGAGCTGACAGATCATACAGTCGAATACAAAATCGCTTTTACAGGGGATGCTGCGAGTGTTCACTCGACGCTGGCGTCACTCGGGGCAAAGATCGAAGCAGGGGGGAAGTCGGGGTTGGTTTCCATTCCCGGGCACAACTTGAGCAAAGTGAACGAAACGATCGATTTGTTGCGTAGCAGTGGGGCGATGATCGAGTCGGTATCGCCGCACCGTTTTAGTTTGGAAGATATTCTTGTTGAGGCGATGGGAGCGGACGCAAACGTGGGTGCGAGTCACTTACCAACGGAAAATCCGGCGTCCTCCTGACCGTTTGCAGAGCGCAGTGAGAATCTGATGCAGTTTTTGGCACTTGTACTTGATAGTTTCCGAGAGTCCTTGGATCGAAAGATCTTCTGGGTGATGCTATTCATCTCGCTCGCGGTCGCGGGTGCGATGTTCTGCTTTAGTTTTGAACCGAACAAGGTTTCGATTCTTTTCGGAACCTGGGAGCTTGAAACCGACTTTCTGACCGTCGGGGGAAAGCTGCGCGAGGATATCATCGCGTGGATCGTAGTCGACGGAATCATGGATACGATACTCGGGTGGGTCGGCGTCATTCTAGCGCTGATCGCAACGGCCGGGTTTCTTCCGAGTCTGATGCAGCGCGGAACCATTGACGTCATGCTATCCAAACCAATCGCGCGCTGGCAACTCTTTCTAGGGAAATACCTTGGAAGCATGGCTTTCGTCGGGGTTCACGCGACGATTTTTGTTGGATTGACGTTTTTGGTGTGCGGACTGCGTTGGGGTGTTTGGTTGCCGGGATATCTTCTCTCGATTCCTCTGATGGTGCTGCTGTTTAGTTATCTGTATTGCATCTCGGTGTTGGTTGCGATCCCTTCGCGATCAACCGTCGCAGCCGTTCTTGTGACACTTGGTGCATGGGTCTTTTTTGCGGGCATCCAGATCACCGACGATCAGTTCTCGACGAACGAATCTTGGCAACAGTATGACACCGCTTATACCGCTTCCCGCGTCGTGCGATGGATCGTCCCCAAGACCGCCGACATAACTTACAAGGCAAAGCAGTGGGCAAGGGCGGCGGGTTCTGCGGACTTGGTTCAGCAGGGCGGCATCGACCCGGATGAAGCAACGGAATGGGCTGAAAAGATCGAGCGCAAACGTTCAGCGATCCCAGCTTATTATACGATCGGCTCGTCGCTAGCGTTTGAGGCGGTTGTGGTGCTCATTGCGATGTGGCTTTTCTCGCGGCGCGACTACTGACCTCCGTCTTTCTGCACGGATTCCCTATTGAAACAAACGCCGGACATTCTCTACGTGATTACCGATCTCGAAATCGGCGGGGTTCCATTGCATCTGCGGCGTCTTGTGGGCGCGATGCGCGAGCGGGGGTTTCGTTGCGGTGTTGTTTCGCTCGCCCCGGCTGGTCCCGTCGGCGACATGATGCGTGACGATGGCGTAGACGTTTACGATTGCGGCGCCTGTTGTGGGTTAGATTGTCGCGTGATTCCCCGCCTCGCGTCGATCATCCGCGACCTTCAGCCAAAGCTTATCCATTCACTCCTTTTTCACGCGAACCTGGCCTCACGATTCGCCGCCCAGATGGCAGGTGTCTCGCCGGATCGCGTCGTCTGCGAAATTCAAACCGTCGAGGTCGAACGCAAATGGCACCTTTTCGTCGATCGATTCACCCACATCGATTGTCGTTTCACGATCGGCAATTCGCCGTCGGTGGTTGAGCACTTGCACGAGCGAGCCAGGATTCCGATGGACCGACTTCGATTGGTGAAAGGCGGGATCGATCCCTCGCGCATCCGGTGTGCCGCCGCGATTGATCTGACGAGTCTCGGCGTTCCCGCTGGCGCGCGGACGGCACTTTGGGTTGGCCGACTTGACCCCGTCAAGGGACTTGGAATCCTACTGGATGCTTTCGGACAGGTTTACGCAGATGTTGACGCACACTTATTGATCGCGGGCGATGGGCCACTTCGAGCACAGCTTGAGGATAACGCTAAGGAACGAGGTCTAAGTGGTAGCGTGCACTTTTTGGGTGCGAGAAACGATGTTCCATCGCTTCTCATGTCGGTCGATGCATTCTTCTTTCCATCGCGGACGGAGGGATTACCCAATGCGCTTCTTGAAGCGATGGCAGCGGGCAAGGCTATCGTCACGACAAACGTCCCAGGATGTCGCGATCTCATTCGCAATGGTGAAAACGGATTCGTCGTTTCCTATGGAGATGTTGCGAAGCTTGCAAGTGCGATTCGATCGGTTCTTACCAACAGTGAGCTCGCACGGAGATTGGGCGAGCAAGCGTCACGTGACATCGACCAAAACTGGCACGTTGACGCGACCTCCAATGCCTACGAATCCCTCTATCGCGAAATGTTGTCCTAGCGGAACGCGCTACGCGATCGTTCGCGCCTTCGGAAGATCAACGCCGATCTCGCGCAACTGCGCAATCGCCTGACGCGACCAACCGCGATTGGCAGCCGGGCTAGCTGGACTCGGATGAAGAATCCGTGCAATCGACACGCCTGACCCGTCTAGCGCGATAGTCGCCCTTTTTTCAGCGAAAGCGCCCACGCCAATGACTAGGCGAGGTCGCAACAGCTCGATCATCTCGAAGAGCGCGCGATCGCACACATCCTCAAGGCGTTTTCGTGTCTCGGCTGGAAGTTTGTCGGGCGTGAAGTTTCGCCCGGATTCGATGAGGAAAGCGAGTGGGCAATAGTTGATAACAAAGAATTGCTTGAAGAACCGCTTTGGCGTCTTGTATGTTTCCTTTGCCCATCCCCAAAGGCGTGCCCCGCTGACCTCACTGCGCGGACTATCCAGCCCGCGTACGGGGACTTTCGCATGCTCGTTTGAAGGCTTGTTCACGGTGCCGTCGAGTTTCAACCAGTTCCTGACGATTCCGACCTCGCCGAAAGGTACGCCCGTCTGCACCATCCCCCAAGGCCCCGGGTTCATTCCCAAGAGCACTATTTCGCGCGTCCCAGACCCGTAGCGCTCAAGGTACTGGGCGTGCATCTCTCGCGCATAAACGAGCGGATTGTAAACATGCGAGACAGGCGCAGGAAATTCTTGCTGCTTCAGTCGTCGTGCAAGATTGTCCGAAATCTCGATAAGCGTGCTCGCCACGTCGTCTACTCCCAAGACGCTCGGTCAGTTCTGAAAAAACAAGCCCGCGATCGTTCGATCACGGGCCTATCAGAGATTCAATGTCTAATTCCACCCCCAATGTTAGGGCGTTCGTCCGGTGCTCGCCTGCGATGTGATCGCGAAGATTTCGACGCGGCGATTCGTCGTCCGGTTAGGTTCGCTGCTATTGGAAATCTTCGGGCGATGCTCACCTGCCCCGCAAGCAGCAAGTCGGCCAGCCGATACGCCCCGCTTCGCAAGCGATCGCACAACGGCGAGCGCTCGCTCGGAGCTCAGTTGCCAATTGTCATTCCAGCCGCTCTTTTTGATCGGTGTATCATCAGTATGCCCAAAGACGAGAATATCCTTGTCCCCGTACTCCCCTTGGAGCGTACTAACGACCGCATCCAGAGTCTTGAGTGCTTCTGGTCTCAGGACCGCTTTTCCAGGTGCGAATAGGACGCCGCTCTCGATCGCGATCATCGCGCCACCCGGAACAGCCGTCCACCCCGCGGGCGCGGTAAGCGGTGCAGGCTGATTCGCTAGTTGGGATTGTAGAGAGTTAACCTCCTGCATCGCCGACGAGAGGCGATTGTTGAAGTTGTCACGTTCACGCATGGCGGACTCAAGATCCGCGTACGAACGATTCAGCCTCGTGGTTAGCTCCAAGTTGCGCTCCTGGAGCATGGTCATTTCTGATTTCTTATTCGTCGCGCACCCGGTCGTGACGACCGTTGTCGCGATAAGTGTCGCAAGTAAAGTGGCTCGCTTGGTCATTCCTCTTTCTCCTTTGGAGCTGTTGATTCTTCCGATTGTTCTTCCCCGTCGTTCTCGTTTTTCGCTTCGAGCGATTTGAGCTTTTCATCAAGCTCTCGCTGTTTGTCCTCAAGGTCGGTCGCGCGTTGTTGCTGAGCTTCCCTCGCGTCAGCCACTTGTTCCGCCTGTCGCAGTTCTCGGAAGTTACGCCACAACCCCCGCGCGAACCAAAAAACACGCGCCACAGCCAGCGTGCCACTCGCCGTCCAAGCGAGTACCCACACGATGTTGTACTTATTCGCAGGGTCTGTGAATCCGAAGAACCAGAACGCGACTGTGTTCTTGCGATTCTTGAAAAGAACCCAGGCGATCGTACAAACTAACAGAGACACAAATGCGACCTGAGCATAGACTTTGACTCGTCGCAGTGCAAGGTTCATCTGATTCCCCCTAGAATCGCAGGCTGTGAATTTTCGAGAAAGTAGTACTCGACAACTGGTATAACTCTTTCAACCACAGGCCATTGCAGAATAAAGTCTGCGAAAATCACAACGACTAGGAATGAAATGGAAAGCCAAGGCCCCAAAGGGAGCGCCCGGGTTCGTTTGAAAGGAAGAGTCACGACCCACCCAAACAGAGCAAGCCCGCAAGTGAGTACGAATCCGATCAACACGACAGGCCAACCCGCTACGCAACCAGCGGCGGCCATCATGTGAATGTCGCCAGTACCAAAGGCCTCTTTCCCAAAAGCGAGCGTAAAGACGATCCGAATCGTCCACCCCATCGCGCCGGCGATCATGTATCCGCTAATCGCCGTCGCCAATCCCAAAAACGGTTGCCAATTGCGAAGCATCGAGAATCCAAAGCTCGGCGCTCTCGTGTGAATCGCCTCCGAAACCCGCGTCGCGAATTCCCCGCCCAATGACATAAGCCAACACCCGATGAGCCCAAACGTGATCGCAGGGAGCAAGAACAAGAGCTCTGAGAGGACCATCCGCCGCGCCGTCTCACTTTCTTCGTCAATCGCCTCCGCAATTTCGTGGTCCGCCTCGCGCGACGTCGTGCTCGCCGCGATCACAAGTCCGAGAATCATGAGCAGGGGGATGATTGCCCTTCCCGCATGACGAAGCGGAACATCCCCGGATTCTTTGAGAAGCAAGACAGCAAACAATACCAATAGCAGCGAAATGCATATCCACGCAGCCGTACGCGGCGGCGCTGCGAGGGACGGTGGCTGACGTCGTTGCTTCGCGGCATCCGTTGTTTCGCCTTGCTCCGCCTCGAGGGGCGCAGCCTCGACCGCTTCCTCGTCTTCCTCTTCATGCATCCAAATCGAAAAGGTTAACCACACAATCGCCAGCCCGATGAAAGCGAAAATCGACACGACTGCCGTCGATTCCCAAGGGCGATGCCAGTCCAAACTATGTCCCGGCGTCCACAGCATATGCAGCCCAACCCCACAAATCGTCACCAAATTCGTAAAGCGAATGTCTACCCAGTAATGTTCCAGATCGATCGCGGACATCGCGAGCAAGCAAGCGAAGAGAATGATGTGCCCAACAAGGATTGGCCAATCAAGGACGATGCGTTCGCTCAACCCGACCTGACTCGCGCTCAGCCCTCCACGAACACAACCAATCATGAACGCGTCCAATAGCAGCAACACAATAATCGCCATCAACGCTTCGATCACCGGGTAGAACGTTGCGATAGGAACGCTACAGTTTCGACATCGCCCACGAAGAAGCGTGAAGCTCAGGATGGGCAGGTTGTCATACCACGCGATGCGATTGTGGCAGTTAGGGCAAGCGGACCACAGCGGACTGCGCAAAGATTTCTGGCGCGGAATGCGGTAGATGACCGCATTCAGAAAGCTGCCGACCATCAGACCGATCGCGGTCCAAAACGACAACCACCAGATCGTTTCAAGCACGGACAACAGGGAGGATTCCGTTCCTTCCGCGGCGCGGAATTAGAGTTTCGAGTGAGTACCGTCACAAAATGGCATGCTGCAGCTTTTGTGACATTGACAAATCGCCTTCTTCCCCGCCTCCTCGATTTCGACGACCATCGGCGTTAATCCGGTATCGGACTTACTGTGTGCCCCGTCGCAATAGGGAAGGTTCAAAGAGAATCCGCACGTGCAATAGGCCTTTTTCCCCGGAGTCTCGTCTACGACAATCGGGGTTGTTCCGTGTTTTGCGTCTGCCATTAGGATATCCTTGCTTTGTGGTGGCGATCGGATTTGCCGCCAATGGTTGATAAATTTCTCGCCGCCCACGAGCCCACAAAAACTGGCGAAGGCGACGGTCTGTAACTGGTATCGGCGCTACACAGCCTCCAGGTTGTGGATGAATCCCTCGATGACCCATTCCGGCGTGGATGCACCAGCCGTTACGCCCGCGATTTTCTTTCCCACGACCATCGACCCGTCAAACTGCTCCCACGTCTCAATATGATACGTCTCCGTCCCCTCGTCCCTGCATAGCTGAGCCATCTCGCGCGTGTTCGCAGAGTGCAGTCCCCCAAGGACAAACATGACGTCAACCTCTTTGGTCAGTGCGATCGCCGCCTCTTGCCGGCGCGTAACCTCAAGACAGAGCGTATTGACGACCTTGACCTCGCGAAACGGACGCCGCAGGATCTTCGCAATCATATCAGCCACATGTTCCGGCGAGTGCGTCGTCTGGGCGACAATTCCGATCCGCTCACGATAGGGGAGCGCCTCTTCCAGGTCCGTGTCACTATCCACGACGGTAACCACCGGAGCGTAAGCGATCACGCCTTTCACCTCAGGATGGTTCGGGTCGCCAATCATTACCACGTGATACCCGTCATCGTGTAATTGTCGAACGACGTTCTGTGCCCGTTTGACCAGCACGCAAGTCGCATCCACGACGTTAAGACCGCGATCGGAGATTTGCTTCATTGTTTGCGGCGTCGCTCCGTGCGAGCGGATCAAGACGACCTGTGACGAATCGATTGTTTTGAGGTCCCCCGACTGATTTAGCCCCGCTTCTTCGAGCTTCCCGACGACCTGTTTGTTATGAATAACAGGTCCGAGCGCCACAACTCGACCAGCACCATGTTTGCTCACGGCATCTTCTGCCAGTTCGATGGCGTCTTCAACACCAAAACAAAACCCGCGTTCGCTAGCAAGTCTAACTTCCATAGATAGTTCAACGTCGTTCCGGTCGGGAGTTAAGTGTACACTTTCTCAAGTCCCGCCCGAGTCAGCCCACCAGATTGTACCCCTTTCTCGCAGACGATTCCAATCGCCCCTCCCGTGCAAGAAAGGAGCTCAGGCGTCGCGCCACTGGGCATCGTAAGGATCAGAGAACATCAACTGAATCCGCTCAGCACGATTGTCATCACCATCACATAGAACGCGGGCACCGGCAATGAGTTTCTTCAGACGGGGATCTTCCGTCGGCGCGCCGTCGCATTGGCCAATTCGGTCAAACCCAGCGGCGATATCAAGCAATCGGTGCCGGAGTTCATGGAAGTCACGGTCGAGCGTTTCGGATGCGGTCTTTTTCGATGTCATGATGGTGGCCTAGCGTTCGAGATTAAGAAATCGGATCAGTCTCAATTGGTTTTCGTCGCGAATGTTATCATGTCGTCATCGTATCGATCACCCCGAAAGTGAGTGCGAATTCCCTCGACGATGATTCCCACGCCGATCAGTATCAACGAGCATCCAACAGCGAACAAGAGCACCTGCCCTCCGCGCCAGAAATCGCTGACCTTCGTGAACAAAGCAATGAACGTACTTCCGAGCATAAGCAGCATCGGGAGCCCCGTGAACCCCCACGCCCGCCCTCGCTGTTTGAGGTAAAGCGTCGCCACCAATAGCGTAAGCCCAGCGAGCAGCTGATTGATAACCCCGAACAACGTCCAAAGCGCAAGACCCGCGGGCTTACTCGCCCCGGTTTTCGCGTCCACGATCTCGTAGAACGCGAAAAAACAGATCGCACCAACCGCGATCACCGTGGCGACGTAGCGGTTTTCCAGAAACTTCATCCGAAGAGACTCTCCGATTTCAGAGACGTTGAAGCGAAGCAATCGCGTTGCGGAGTCGAGTGTCGTTAGCGCGAACGAAACCACAACCACCGCGATGAATGCCGCCGCCAAGTTCTTCTCGACACCCAGCGCGCCGATGAAACGACTCGTTCCGTGTATAAAAGCCCCAAGCTTGTTCGCGAGACCCGCTTCGATCGTCCCCCAGTCCCTGTAGGCATTCTGCCAGGCACTCTCCGTCTCAAACCCCGCCGTACACGCGAGCACCGCGAGCAGTCCCAGCAAAGACTCACCGATCATCCCACCGTACGCAACGAATCGCGCGTCGGTCTCCTTATTAAGCTGTTTCGCGGTCGTCCCGGACGAGACAAGCCCATGAAACCCACTTGCAGCCCCACACGCGATCACGATAAAGACAAACGGAAACAACGACGGCGCGCCCTCCGGGTGAAAGTTCACCGCCGGCGCAGCAAACGAAGGATCAAGCAAGAAGAACCCGCCATACGCAGCAAGTAACCCAAGGTAAAGAAGCAGCGAGTTCAGAAAATCTCTCGCCTGAAGGAGACTCCACACAGGCAATACGGACGCAACAAAAGCATACCCCAGCAAGATCCAGGTCCACCCGGTCTTCGTCGGCCAATGGCTTCGATCAAGACCCAACGTAGGCCACTTCGTCCCAAGATAGACCGCAATCATCATCAGAACGAATCCGACGACCGTCGTAGGCACCAGCGGGAAACCCCTCTTGTATAGCAAGAACCCCATCACCATCGCAACGATCATCAACACCCCCGAAGGCAATACAGCCGAGGGGAACGACGTCGTCGCCTTTGAAAGATCGTCCGGGTCGAAGTCCGCCCCAGCCTGGAACAACACCGCGATGATAAAAACGAACACGCCCATCGCCAGCGCGACGCCGAAGAAGATCAGCGCAAGAAAAAGAACCTTAGCCAGCGGACCGATCACGCCCTCTGCCACCTTGCCAATCGAAAGACCCCTCGCCCGAACTGAAACCACCAACGCCGAAAAATCATGAACACATCCGACTAGGATCGCCCCAAAAACGACCCAGAGCATCGCCGGCAACCATCCCCAGATAACTGCCACCGCAGGCCCAAGCATCGGCGCGAGTCCCGTAATCGAGGCGTAATGGTGACCAAACAGGACGAACCGGTTCGTCGGAACGTAATCAATTCCGTCTTGAAGCGTATGCGCGGCCGTTTCGCGATCGGCGTCTAGGCGAAAGACCTTATCGGCCAGATGCTTGCCGTAGACTCGATACCCCAGCACATAGAGAACAAAACAACCAGCCGCTGCAAGGATCGGGCTCATGGGCGGGGATTGTAGACGCTTCGGCGACGGGTGTCATCGCCGACCCAGTCGTCGCCCAACAAACGGCTCGCGTAGCTTATCGGTCCGATCCAAGGTATCATGCAGGGCGGTGAAACCACGATGAGAATTTTATATTTCGACTGTTTTTGTGGAGCAGCGGGCGACATGATCGTCGCATCGCTCCTCGACGCTGGGGCAGATGCGGAGGCACTTCGCGCGGGGTTCGCGTCGATGGGACTTGATGGCTTCACCGTCTCGATTGAGAAAATAACTAAACAGGGGTTCGCCGCCACGCGATTCGTCGTTGATCTCGACCCCGCGGGCAAACAGCCTCACCGTCACCTCAAAGACGTGAAGGCGATTATCCAGCGCGGTTCGTTCAACAAGTCAGTTCGCGATCGAGCAATTCGGATCTTCGAGCGACTCGCCAAGGCTGAGGCCGCCGTACATGGCACGACCATCGAGAAGGTTCACTTTCACGAGGTCGGGGCGATCGATGCCATATTGGACATAGTCGGGGCGTCTCTTGCTCTCGAATCACTCGGTATTGATCGCGTCATATGCTCTCCGATTCCAATCGGATCGGGGACGGTCAAGTGCGAGCATGGGATAATGCCAGTCCCAGCGCCGGCAACCGCAGAGCTACTAAAGGGAGTCCCGATTGCATCATGTGCCGAGACGGGTGAACTCACGACCCCGACCGGGGCAGCGATATTGACGGAAATCGCCGAGTCGTTCGGACCCGTCCAAGCGATGGAGATGAAGGCGGTCGGCTGCGGTGCGGGCACACGCGAGGGGAAAACACGTCCGAACATTTTGCGCGTGTTGGTGGGCGAATCCACATCGCCCGGAGGCAGCGGCGAGATCGACTCAGTTGTACAGCTTGAAACGAACCTGGACGACTGCACGCCAGAGGTGATCGCTCACTGCATTGAACGCCTGCTCGCAGAAGGTGCACTCGACGCTCATGCAATGCCGATACAGATGAAGAAGGGGAGGTCCGGCGTGCTGCTGTCAGTACTGTGCCACCCGAGCGATGTTGATGCGATGGAGAATGTTCTTTTCGCCGAAACGACGACGTTCGGTGTCAGACGACAAACGTTGCAGCGGTCGAAGCTGACCCGGCGACATGAAGGCGTCGCTACGCCGTTCGGTGAAGTCCGAATGAAAATCGGACAAAGAAACGGCGTCATGACGACGAGTCCGGAATTTGAAGATTGTCGCGCACTCGCCGTTGAGCATGACGTCGCGCTGCGGGACGTCATGGCTGCCGCGAATCTCGCATGGGACGCGAAGATCAAAACGCAACGATGAAACCCACGGACACTGTTGAATGAAGATGACGACTCACTCGACATGGGTGGCGGCGGTTGAACCGGCGAGCATGTTTATCGCAGGTCTTGCCATCATCGGCGTGATGCTCGTCGTACGTGCGACACGGCGACGAGCAATGAGGTCAAAAGCGCAGTCAGCCAAGACCCCTCCAGTTCGCGAGCGCTACGCTGAGCTATCCCGCGAGAGCAAAGCAGCCCGGGCGCTTGGTAACGTCATGGGTGAAATGGACGAGCTTTCGCGCCAGATTCATGGCCGACTAGATACGAAAATTGCCAAGTTGGAAACGATCATCCGCGACGCCGACGAACGAATCGCAAGCCTTACCCAACTGCAAGAAAAACAGCCCACAAAGGCGGGCTCGTTTGATGTAACACTCGGGTCGGAAGCTCCGCTGGACTTGAAAGAGTCTGGGGCGAAAAGCAATCCGCCCAATAGTGGTTCACGCAATTCTCCTCTCGCCAGCGACGCACACGCCGCGATTCACGCCCTCGCAGATCGCGGGCGAACTCCCGAACAGATCGCTTCGGATGTAGCCCGTCCTGTGGGAGAGATCGAGTTAATTCTCTCGCTTCGTCATGCAAGTGGGTCATCCTCACCAATCTAAGCACTTGGATTCCGTTCGCTTTTCTACGTTCATTCTCTTGCGGACTCTTGTTCTTCTGGCTTGAACTTCCCACCACGACTAATCATGTGGTTGGTTGTTTGGCATCAATGTTCGCAACCGCCTCGCTGCGCGTGGGTCGAGTGAGTCCAATCGCCAAATTACTTCGTTCGCCAGGTCGTCTTGTCCCGTTGTCGCGTACGCGCCGCCGAGGTTGTAGAGAGCGCTTACGAAACTTGGATCGATGATCGTCGCACGACTCCAGATTGCGATTGCATCATCGGTTGCTCCGACTTGCATCAGCGCGGACCCGAGACTGTTGAGAAAGTTGGCGTTGTTCGGAGACAGACGGACAGCTTCCCGACATGCGCGAATCGCTTGGTCACTTCGATTCTTGCTCAGCGCGATCAATCCTAGCTCATGATGCGCAGCCGCAAACGTCGGGTCGAGCGTGATAACTCCTTGATATCCGCGTACCGCAACGTCTCCATTCCCAGCGAGCTGGGCTTCGCGTGATTCATTGAAATAGAAGTGGACGAAAGCATCGTCGGCATTGACAAGCGGGTGGGTCGCCTGGTTCACGCCGTGAATAATTGCCACGATCATAAGCAAAACCGCGATCGTGTTGCTGAGCGTCACGGGCACGCCGGGTGGGAGGCATTTGATCGTATTCAGCGATTGATTGTCAGTTCGGGAGATAAATAGAAGCTCCGCGAACAAGATGGGCAGAGTAAGCGACAAGACAAAACGATCACCAAACGCAACCGGCGCATACCAAGCGTAGACCGTGACATACCCAGCGACGACAAGGAACGTGAACCCAGCCACAACAAGGTCAGCCTCGCCAAGCTCACGGAACCGCTTTCGATGTTGAAAGCCAAGAACCAAGCACGCTACGGCCAATGCCAGAATGTAACGACCATACCCCGCGCTCAAGAACTGCTTAGTCAGAGTCTTGAATCCGTACGCGAGCCTTGCGCTAGCATGCGAAAGCGAATGCGTCCTTGCGTATCTCGCGATGCTTGGAATAACTTCTACCGGAGCTTCTGGATAGTGTTCGCTGATGTCGTACTGATCGGCGAAGCTCCTGGCCTCTTTCCAACTGTCGCACCACATGAAGAACGTCGAGTTGACGTTGTAGAAGTAGTGGCCAAAGCGTTCTTTGTTGTCAAGAAGGTAGGGAGAAACCACTGCGAAGAAAACAGCCATCACTACGGTGGCGCTCATCAGCGTTTCGCGCGAAGAAAAATGGCCTTCATGCTCGGTGTTCTCTTTGTCAGCAGTTTGACGACGAAGAAACACCGCCCCAAGACTAGCGAACAAGAACACGATGAGCATCGGTGGGATACTCGCCTTGACCCAATACGAAAGACCAGCCACAAGACCAGCCACGATCGCGGTCGCAATCTTGGGTCGATAAAGAACCCGGCACATCAAGAGCCACGCTACGAAAAAGAGCGCGTAATAAAGAAGCTCAGCCTGCACGAAGGATGCTTTCGGAAGAAACACCGCGAACGCTGCGATCGACAACGCAAGAAGAGCGGACGCTCTCGGTAAGCTACTTAAGAACAGAAAATTCAGTCCGGCTAGCGCGATGAGCGACGTGACGATCGTGACGGACTTGGATTGCGAAAAGAACGTCGCGCCGTCGTCTTGATAAAACCAGGACAGTATCGCGGGGACCGCGGGCATGCGATTGCGGTCCCCGAGGTAGTTCGTTATGCCGTCTTCTGCGATGCGGGCTGCTTGCGAAAAATAAGGCGCTTGCCCGCCGGCAGTTTCACTTAGATTCAGCTCGACGCCCTGTCGCCATGCGCCACATATGTAGATGCACGCGACGAGTGCGAGAAAGATTGGCATCAATCCCCGCGCGAAGGGGGCGTTCGTTGTGTTGTTATTCTTGACGATCAACTCTGCACCTGTCGTGCGATTTTTCTGACTCTTGCGTGATTGTCAAAGAACAAATAACGCCGCCCCGATAAAGGGACGGCGTTTCGTTATTCAGATTCTCATTCTTCTTGTCACTAGCACGTTGCTTGCTATTGGGCTACCTCGACGACTGAGTTTAGTTCTCCGTATTCGTTGGATTCGATCGTGGGGTTGTAGGCGTCATGCGACCAGCGTCCGTCTACAACCAGGCGGTAGCGGAAGCGACCCTGCGGGAGTTTTAGGCGAACTTCGAAGTCCCCGCTGCCCAATCGTCGCATGGGTGTCGTGTGCGGCATCCAGTCGTTGAAGTCGCCGGCGATTTGAATTTCCGAAGCGTCTTTGCTGTGACTACGGAAGACGATAACGTCGCCGTCCTGACGCACGCCATAAATCGTGTCGATCTTCTGCTGAATCTTTTCATGCGATACGGGTTCCAATCCTGGCGTCGCGGGCGGCGTCTCTGTCGAATTCGGGGCTAGCTCCGGAGGTGGCGTCGACGTTTCTGGGGTTCTAGCAAGATGAGTGACGTTTAGGGGCGCTGCAAGAGTTGGAGCGACCGAAGCGGGCTCGGTGAGTCGAGTTTGCTGCGGCAGTTGCGTTGGCCGGGGAATTGTGACCGGGCGGTTTTCTGCCGCCGGGGTAGCAGGCCTAGCTGGTTCGGGCGCCTCGGGCTTTGCCTCGGCGATTCGGACTGGGCTTTGGGGTCTGGTAAGCAATTCGCCTGTCTTTGTCACGAGTGTTCGACGCCGGAGGGATTCTTCGACGGCGGCCCTTAGCGCAGGCGATTCAGACGCGGGCATCTTGGTAGTTGTTAGGTTCGAGGCAGCTTGGTCACTTGAACCGGGTCGCACGAGCGTCGCGGTCGTGGCGAGTAGTCGCTCGGCGTCTGCGGCGAGTCGTTCCATGTGGGCCAGCAGCTCGCTGTTTGGTGCGGTCTTTGGTTCGTTGGCGATGACCTCGCGAGCGAGGGACTGGAAATCCTTTGCGCCCATGCTCGTTGGGGCGAACTCGGTGATGGGCTGTCCGAAGCTAGCTCCTTCCTTGAGCTTTGTGTTGAAGTTCACGATCGAGTCCAAGACGACGCCGTCAAACCGCTTTCGCATTTCCGAGAGAATCTCGCGGGCGAGCTTTGTTCGGACGTCGTACTGGTTCGGAAGTACTCGCACGCTCATGGCGTTTCCGTTTCGCAGCCCGAGTTCTTCGATCGTCGCGAGCTGGCGTGTGAGTCCGTGCAGCGAGAAATATCCAGTATCGACTGGGATAATGACTTCTGTGGCAGCTCGCAGACCGTTTTTCATTAAGAGGCCAAGGTGGGGGGGGCAGTCGATGACTACGTAGTCGTAGCGACCTTCGTTTGTCTTGAGAAGATTACTTAGGAGCGTATCGACGTCGTTGCGGTCGCCGAGGCGCGGCTCTAGGGTCGCGAGGTCGGCGCGAGAAGGTGCTAGATCTAGGTTTGGTGCGATCTGCCAGGTGATCTGGGAAAGCTCGATGGGGCTGCCGTCGATTTGTCGCAGAAGGCAATCGAGGATTGATAGATCGATCTGGTCTTCGGGGACTGCTGTCCCTAAAGCGCAGTGACCCTGGGGGTCTAGATCTACTAGCAGTGTTCGCCTTGCCTCGCGAGCTAGGGACGCGGCGAGATTGATGGCTACCGTGGTTTTTCCACAGCCGCCTTTTTGGTTCGCGATCGTTACGATACGCACAGGGACACCCTCACGGTCTTCATGAGGGAGGCGAATAATATACTCTCCGCATCGCCAAGCCGCCTCCTGCTGCCTTGCGAACGGTTACAACATTGGTGGACCACGCCTTGGAATGGGTCCGGGCGTCGCACGTCTCCCTTTCATCCATGGAAGGAATGTGTGCGACGGATTCCGGATCTTATTGGGTGATCCTCCGCTTCGTTAAGTTTCGGATGGTCGCGCAGGAAAGCTTGAAGCAATTTCGCGAAAAATCGGCGTTGTCAATGCTGGTAAGAGGGGGAGGGGGGGAATCATGAAGCGCGAAATCTAGAATGCTGGACCGGTGTGGGCGGGCGGTCTTTGGGATGGATGGGTTTTGATGGGTCCGCGATGGGTCGAGACGGGTTTGAAATGGCTCTTGGAATGGGTTTGTTCTCTGGCAAATCCTTGATTGGAGGCCGTGAGGTTGGATAATGGGTTCGTTTGTAGTTTTTTTCGTTTGGCTGGGGCTGGGGGACATTGGGAGATTTTCTTGACGGGGCGAGCGAAACGCCCAAACGTCGACAAATCGAAACGTCCAAACCGGAGGTTGGGGTAGGTTTCTGGGGATCTTTGTTTCGGGGACATCTGTTTTTTTCCGTTCGCGCGGTTGCTACGCTGTCCTTTCTATCTTGATAACTTGGCGCGTGATCGGTTAAGCGGATTTTTTAAGCGATCAGCTGGTTAGGGGCGTAGAATGATGATATTGAAGGGTGAATTTATAAAAAAGATGGAGGGTTGGTTCGTTCTTTGGGGTACGTTCGGCGCGCTGTGGGGCGTTAGAGGCGTCGATGAATGATGTTGGTCGGTCAGGATGGTGGGCAGTAGCCACAACCTACAGCGGGCCTGACCTAGCTGGCTTTGTCGCTTGGGCCAAGGAGGGCGACGTTGAAATCGGCATAATCTCTTGTATCGATCGTCGCGTTGGGCGAAGAGTCGAGGGCGTGGCAGGCTCCGGTTAGTTCAGAGGTGCCAAAACAGTTCTGGAAGCGGGCGGCGTCGCGCAAGTCTGCGTCACCATCCCCGTCGGTATCGCCGGGGGCAAACGTAAACTTAATGGAATTGACGGCTACGCCATCGTTGAAGATGAATGTGGTTGTTTCGCCGAAGGGGATGGGGCGGTCGAGTACGATTTCAACCACGTCGGGTGGTCCATTATCGAGACGGCGGGTCTTGGTGACGACGGGGATTTCACCGCCGGTTGTTTCGACGGTGATTTCATCGACCAAGACGTAGTTTGGTTCGTCGTAGCGGACGGTGAATCGATCGAACGGTACGGAGGTCCGTGCGTCAATGAAACCGACGGCCGGAGTTGATTCGACGATCTGTTCGCCGAATGCAATCGTCCCGTAACGAACGAAGTCCCACTTGTTTACTGTCGGGAGGATACACCCGCCTCTTCCAACAATCTTGATCGTGTCGGTGCCGTCCGAGCCTGTTTGGTCATTGGAGCATCGAAACGGCGAGCCGTCCACATAGAAGCAGTACGAGTTTCCGTCTTCGCTTGCGAACGCAAAGGTTCGGAATGTTTCAATTGGCAACCCAGTGAGGGCCTTGTCCCCGCTAGAGGACACGATCGCATCACCGAACATAGCGATCCAATCGTCTACGTTAGAGTAATCCACAAAAAAACGCCCGTCGCAAATGGGATTACTACCGAGCGCAGTATTGGATGCGAAACGCCATTCAACCCACAAAGTCGGCAGAGATGGGCCCGGTGGCTCGACCACCCGATGAGTGTAGTCAACCGTGTCTCCGGACGTGTCCCAACGCAAGACAAGCTTTCGGTCGAGGTTAGCCGCAAGACAACCCGAGTCGCACTCGTTAAAGACGAGCCAGCCAGTCCCCGGTTCGCTCGGGAAAACATCGCCTTCATAGGCGAAGAGCAATTCATCCGCCTGCGCGGGGACCACGCAGGTCAGAAACGCAACGACAATTGAAATCATTCCGATACGAAGCACGCACGAATCCTCCCGTTGTCATACCATTGTTGCGTCTCACCTGCGGGGAAACAACGCGACAAGTACTTTTGTATGAGCGGGTTACGTTACCACGCACCTGTGCGATCGTGATCGCAGTCTTTTTGGTTTTCAAGGCGCGCCCGATAACCAATTGACATGATTAGGGCCACATGTTCGCTCTGAGCGTACGCCGCCGTCGGGGTGGGGACAAGAAGCTCATACCAATTCTGGAGGCGGAGAAATGAAACCCACAAAGTCTCTGTTGGGTGCCCGCTCAATGCGCCTACTCGTCCGTAATAAAGAATAATCCCAATCAAGACTGTCAGATTATTGGACCTTCCGAAAGATGCTCGGATCAGGAACGTCTTGGGGTATGTTTTTTGGCATTTCGGGGCCGGGCAGCGGTCGAAAGACCCTTCTTGGTGGCACGGCAATTGAGATTTGCCTTGCGTTCTGTTGGTGCGGTCGTTATTGTGGTAGTTAGCTAGGGAGTGTAGATGGGGGTCCACACAAAGCCGAGGTCCCTCGGACGGCGTTTTCTTTGCGCGCCTGCATTCAACTGAGATTCTGTGCTCTTGCATGGTTTTGTTGATTTGTCTTCTGTAAAACTGAGGGTTTCATGTTACCAAACAGACTGATTCTATTGGCGATCGGGATTGTCGCATCGCCTGTTCTTGTTGCCGCGCAGGAGGGTGTTTTTCTTGAACCCGGCGAAGTTCGCGTCGGTTCTTCTAGGGCACCACGTCGTGCTACTGCCCAACAGGCTAAGGCCTCTTTTCTTTCAGACCCACGGACTGATAAGCTGAGCTGGCCTGCTCACCGTTCGGTTGCCCTTGGTGAACTTGATATGAGTCGTTTGGGGGTTGAGGATGCGGCACAGGATCGCATCCCTGGGACCCCGATGCGAATAGGTCATGTTCGGGAGCTTCCTGGCGGATCACGATCGGCTGATTCGGATGGTCAATGGACTCAAATCGCCGGGGATGAATGGCTTTGGACTTTAGAGATTCGTGCTTCGAAAGCTCAAGGAATGCGAGTTCGCTTTGCGAAGTTCTCGATTCCTGACGGTGGGTCTGTGGTCATCGGCGGGAGTGACGGTTCTGTCAACGGGTCGTACGGTGATGGTGGTCCTACCGGTCAAGGTGAGTTTTGGTCGCATACGATCGACGGTGGGGTCGCGTATATTTCCTACCGTGGTCCTAAGGATCCGTCTCTTCAGATCGAGGTTGGTCAAATCCTTCACGTATATCGGGGTCTGGAAAACCAGGCTGCCGCAGCTGCGGTGCTTCTACCATGCCAAGAGGATGTTAGCTGCCACAGTGTTGATCAGAATGCGAAAGATTCGGTTGGGCAGATGTTCTTCGTTGACGGCGGATCCGGATTCGTTTGCTCTGGTGCACTTCTTAATGATGTCGATCCTAATACGACTGCTGGGTATTTTCTTACTGCGAATCATTGCATTAGTACGCAGGCGGTTGCCAGTACCTTGCAGGTTCGATGGTTCTATCAGACGAGCTCATGCAATGGGGCTTTTGGTTGGAATGGTACTTCGGTTGGGGCCACGCTTCTTGAGAACTCAGCGGCCACAGATTTTAGTTTCATGCGGTTGTGGGAAGATCCAACTGGTGGGCAGGGGCTTGCGGCTTGGACGACTGCGGTTCC
>JAJDDZ010000310.1 GCA_029260025.1 Phycisphaerae bacterium
TGCCAACGCAAGTCGAAGTTGGCGAACCCGGTACGCAGCAAGCTGCGATCGGACAGGGGTCCACGGTAATGTGCATCTGGTACTTACCAAGATGCCCCTGAGGAAGGGAATAGACAGGAACAATATACGTCCCTGCTGGTGTATACGGATACGACATCCAGAGGTTGTCTCCGTCGCAGTATGGACCGCCACGAGCGGTGTCAGCCTCGCCATCGTTGAATGGATTCTCACTTGTCGACAGGGATGGTCCGGAACCAACGGGGAAGACAGGTAGGAAAGACCACTGTGGTTCGTGGACTGGTTGTGTGCAGCACAGGTCGATGCGGACCATACCGCATCCGTCCAGGCTGAACTTCTCCCACCAACCCGGAGGATCGAAGGCATCTTCGGCGAGTCCCCAGAATTCATCCGGGTCAGCCACGGTACTCGACGCGTTCGAGTTATCACCCGTGATGGTCACGATGACCGGGGGTTGGTTTGCCGTGGGCACGGTGATCACGTGTTCGATCGCATCGGTCGGTTGATCCGCGCCGGTATAACAGAATCCATCGCTGCAGTCAGTATCATACAGCGTGTCACCCGTTGGATCGACGGCGTCTGCCACCGTGTCACCAGGAACCTCGCAGCAGTTCGGATCGCATGTCGTTCCGAATCCACCGAAAGAACCGAGCAGAATGGTGCAACTCGCAAGGTCTTGACCCTCCACACAATCACCGTTAGCGAGACAGCAAGAACCAACGCCACAGGTAGCAGACTTGCACGTTCCAAAGTTGCAGGTACCAGCCCCGCCACAAGTACCGGTCGGACATTCCGCATCAGTGGCGCACTGCAAGCCAGTGTCACTACACCTGATCGGATTGCCAACGCACTCGCCATCAACAGTGCAGGTGGCCTCATCATCGTTGGTACAGAGGCCAAACGCCCCCAAGCAGACATTGTCGTTAGCCACACAACTTCCGCCGGGACCTGGTGCATCGCAGTCGGTTTGGCTGTTGCAGGCGGTTGTTCCATCTCCGCTGCAAGTACGACAAGGAAGACCGGCGTTGATTCCGCCAGCGCACTCAGCACAAGGAATCCCTTCCTGGAAGACTTTTAGCTCGCCTTTGCAAATCCAACCAACCTTTGCATCGCAAGCGCCTGTGACAGGATCACAGCATGCACCAATGGGCTGCGGTGCCGGATCGCCGGCCATCTCGAAGGCCATAACGCCTGGAAGACCATCGGGAAGGAAATTCGAAATATCGGCGCCATTCATCCAGAGATTCAATGGATCACTCACTCCGGTTTCACATTCACGCCCAGCCACGAACCACTGGAAGGCGGCGTTGGGAGAGAAGTTGGCCGCGACGCGAATCACGATCCGCCCAGACGGAGGAAGAACGAGCGCAGGGGTCAGAACGATCGTCACGATTCCTGGATCGCCTGGGTTAAACGGTGGAACAACAAGGTCCTCGATGAAATTATCCGAGTCATCGTAAAACTCGAGTGATAGTCGGGTGCCAGCCAGCATGTTCCCATAGAAGCGTACAACATCGACGCCTCGGTGATCTGTACCAACAAAGGTATAGTCGTCGCCCATACTGTTGAGCGGCCCAGAGTAGGTACCAATGTCTACTGTGAGCGATGAGTTCGAAATCGGACCGATGCCCAATGGTCGAGTCGGCGGGCCATCAGCCTGCGTGTGAACGATTCCGCAAGTGACCTGCGGACAGCCCCACGGATCCTGGATCTGAACGCTCGGATCGCAGCCACCGCAAGCGCAGGCGCCTGGCTCACCGGTCTCTTTGCCGTCATCGCCAGCGAACCAATGCCCCTGTGCAGGGCCAAGAACGTTGATGCAAGTATCAAGATTAGGTAGACTCCCAGAGCAAAACTGATTATCCGTCACGCCAAATAGGTTGTTACAGCAACGACCGGCGAAGCAAATGACCTCGCCGTTATCAACACAAGCGCCGTCGGGGCATCCGACATCAGTAACACACGGCTTACCATTTTCGCCGCCGCCGAGGCATACTTTCTCTCTGCAGTCGGCGCCCAATCCACACGGATTCGTGCTTGGGAAGCAGGCACCGGTACCGATGTCGCACGTCTCAACGCCGTTGCACCGAATGCCATCGTCGCACATGTTGTCATTCGTGAGGCACGTCCCGGTGGCACAATCGCCATCACCGGTACACGAGGTACTTTCATCGTCGCTGCAAACACGGTTCCTGCAATCGGTAATACAAGGGTCACAGCGCCCTTCACGACACTGGAGATCATTATCGCAGGGATCGCCGAAGTTCACACTATTGAGGTCGCAGGTGCCGAAAAGCTCGGAACAGAGGTCTTCACCCGCACAGCAAGTCGCGGGGATTCCATCCGTACATACGCCAGCTTGGCAAAACTCAGCACCGTCACATAGCAAACCGTTGCCGCAACCACCTGGCTGACCATCGGCGACTGGATCAGAAGTACACTTTCCTTGACCAACAAGAGTACCGGCAGGGAAGAGACACGAGTCGATCGTACAAGGATCGCCATCCAAGCACTCTGCGTCGAAAGTGCAACCACCCAAAGTGGCGGTTCCGCCCGCTAGTGGGTAGGGCATTGGCCCGTTTAGCAGACCAGCCTCTCGAAGGCGCGTTCCTTCGTCATCTCGGTAATCGACACGAAAGGGGCCGTAAACATTCTTGCCCAGCATATCGAGTTGACCAGCGACGGCACGCTGGGGGCCACCCTTGCGTTCTTCAGTGACTCCGAGAGCAGAAGTGGCAACGCCGCCTTCAGCGCCCTTCGCCCCTTGAAGTGCTTTATTCAAAGACCGGCTACCCGTGTCGCGTGATGCAGTTGGTGCACCCTGAAGTTCGAGCGAAAGCCCGAACACCATTGCGCCAATTGCAAAAACTCCACAAATCGGAGTCCACTTTCGTACCCTACTCCCTGCATTCATAAGTCCTACCTCCTAGTTTGAGACTGCGTGTCTAACACCACGCGTCAATACGCAAGTTTGTGGCAGCAAGAGTCGCCGCCATTGTTAAGCTCTTTATACGAAACCGATCCGCCAAAAACCTCCACAGTCAAGGATGAGTGTGATTTCGCGATAGATCGCCAAAACACGGAATACTTTCAGAACATAGCGTGATACGAGCGGACGCCGCATGAGCGACGAGACAAGAGGCAAACTGCAGCCCACCTCTCGCACTTTCAAGTCGCTGCAAAGCAACAACTCGGCCTGCCAGTACTCTCATGCCTGCTGGACCCCTTTTCATACTCAAACTTCCTGCGAAGGAAGATCACCCTAATCGTTGCCGCCCCCAAGACAGGCAACGCTGCATCGAATCGAAAATCATCGATACAAGCACAGCTAGAACGCGCCTTGACACAAAAACGCACGCAATCCGGATCGAGTCCGGTAAGCTTCGTGCAATTATACACGAAACATCATTGTAATTGCAAGCCATTAAATAGCCGTCATGGAGGTGACTACGAGACCGGCCTCATTCGGTATACTGGGCAGTCTAGGCAGCTTAGGTCGTCGTATTCGGTCGAGATTCTTACTTTGGGAAGACTCATCAGAGTAGGTGATTTTTTGCCATCTTCCTCACCTAGAATCTAGGTAACGGACACATCTTGGTCAGGAATTGCCCAGAGAAAACCGGACCGACAACTCAGGCATGCTGGTCCTGCTCCAAATCGCGAGTACCGAGTAGGTTTTTCGGACCAGCGATCAGGGGTTTCCAGAAACTCTCACTGATTGATCCTCGTTAAGCAGATCTCCTCATGAGATGACGCTGGGATCGATTTCGATGCTTCCTGTTCGCCCTGCTCGGAAAGCTCGTTAAGGTAGAGGAAGTCCTGCAAAACGGCGGAAATCTACAATTCTCTTTCGCTCGCACGATGCGTTGCCGATTCACGCTTTCGGTCTCAGACTACTGGGGAATAGATTGGGGATTCTTCGCTTGAATCTGATGATTCCGAAACTTGGTCGAAACACCCTTGCATTCCTGCCTTGAATTGTGCCGTTATGAGCGAACCGCCCGATGGCTGGCGGATGATCCACGGCGCACCGCAGGTAAAACAACATGCCGTTCAAACTCATGAGGTCGCCCCACAGGAAGCATAGCTTGCGTGCGCAGCGAGAACTGGGCGATACAGGGCTCGAACCTGTGACCTCTCGGGTGTGATCCGAACGCTCTACCAACTGAGCTAATCGCCCC
>JAJDDZ010000032.1 GCA_029260025.1 Phycisphaerae bacterium
CTTGAGGCTGCCTTCAGCACGGGGTCTTCGGTGCCTGGGATTCTTTCCAACGTCGCGAACAAGTTCCTTCTGGACGGGTTCAACAGCATCGAGGACGCATGGAAATCTATCGCAGCAATCCGCATCGTCAAGAACTTCAAGACTGTCACGAGCTACCGTATGAGTGGCGGGTTCGAGTACGAAGAGGTTGGCCCTGCCGGCGAACTGAAGCACGGTGCAATCGGCGAGGACACCTTCACGAACCAGGCCAAGACATATGGCAAAATGTTCGGGCTGACTCGCGCCGACCTCATTAACGACGACTTGGACGCGTTTACAACCTTGCCTTTCCGAATCGGTCGGGGCGGAGCCTTAAAACTCAATACCGTCTTTTGGACCACGTTCTTGAACAACGCAGCATTCTTCACGGTTGGCAATGGCAACTACGACGCGGGCACCGATTCAGTCTTGGACATCGCCGGTCTGACCGCTGCGGAACTCATGTTCTTGACGCAGACCGACTCGGACAGCAAACCCCTAGCGATCACGCCAAAGACGTTGCTTGTGCCGCCGGCACTGAAGACGACAGCCAAGGTGCTGATGAATTCGGTGGAGCTGCGGAACCCAGGCGCGACCAAGGACGTAGGGGTCAACAACCCGCACGCCGGAAGCTTCGCGGTTGTCCATTCCGCTTACCTGAGCAACGCAGCGATCACCGGAAACTCGGCGCTCGCGTGGTACTTGCTCGCAGACAAGAACGATCTTTCGACGATCGAGGTCTGCTTCCTCGACCCATCGCAGGCACCAACCGTTGAGACCGCGCAAGCAGACTTCAACACGCTGGGTATCCAGTTCCGAGGTTACTTCGACTTCGGTGTCGCTCTGCAAGAGTACCGGGGCGGCGTGAAGATGAAGGGCGAAGTATAGGATTCGCTGATAGACAAACGTAGTTAACCGAGACTGTCGGGTCGGGGGTGGCCCCAAGCAAAGGCGCTTCCGACTCGACAACTCTTCAACAAGGACGAACGAAAATGCAAACTACACTTCCAACTTATCTGCGGGCGGTCCCGAGCGGCAACGTACGCGGTACGGAGGATGGTAACGACCACACCCTCGCGAAACCCGGAAGGATGCTCTGCGCGGTCCCCACCGGATTCCATGCAGTGACACGACCGAGTCACCTCGACGATGATGACTTCGATGAACTCTTCGACGAGTTGGATTGTGTTGACGCGAACCCAGGCGAGGTTCATCGGGTAGCGAGACACATTGAGTCTTGAAGCACTAACTCACAGGTTTTGGGTCCTTCCTAGCGTAATTTAGGCAGGCTGGGGCATACGCGAAAAGCACAAGTGCAGGTTGACTTTCCTTTCGCGAGAAAAGCATCGTAACAAACATCGGGGGTCGTTCCGGCGACTCCCGATATCTTTCACTTTGAACCAAACGAGCGACGTCTTATCGAATGGCACGAGGCCCCAACAAAATCACCTACGACCGTCGAAAGAAGCGGACCCGAGATCGCGACATTGCCGAATCCAAAGCCGGGCGCGACATCGGCGACATACCCCCGGTTACCAATTCGGATCGGAAGGCGCGTTGCTGTGCTGACTTCCGTTTGTTCTGCGAAGAATTCTTCCCCCAACGGTTTACGCTGAAGTGGTCGCCGGACCACCTGAAGGTCATCGGCAAGATCGAAAAAGCTGTCCGCGAGGGCGACCTGTTCGCAATGGCCATGCCCCGAGGTTCGGGAAAGACGACGCTATGTGAGGTCGCGGTCTTGTGGGCTGTGCTGACTGGTTGTCATCGGTTCGTGTTTCTGATCGGTAGCTGCGAAGACCATGCAACGTCGATGCTCTCAAACCTCAAGAGCGAGCTCCAACACAACGAGTTGCTTGCAGAAGACTTCCCCGAGGCGATCTATCCGATTCGATGCTTGGAAAACCAATCCCGCCGTTGCGTCGGTCAATTGCATCACGGCGAACCCACGTATCTTTTTTGGGGAGCCGACCGAATCATCCTTCCGAGCATTCCGGGAAGTCGGCCATCCGGCGCGGTAGTCAGAGTCGCAGGACTTACCGGAAACTTGCGAGGTGCTCTTCATACTCGACCGTCCGGCGAGTCTATACGCCCGACGCTGGTTGTGTGTGACGATCCACAAACCGATCAGTCCGCACGTTCGCCGTCTCAGTGCGCGAGTCGTGAGGCGGTCCTTGCAGGTGCAGTTCTTGGGCTTGCCGGTCCCGGCGAAAAGATCGCGGGCCTCATGCCGCTGACGGTAATTTCCCAAAACGACATGGCGGATCGGATCCTCGATCGCGACAAAAACCCCAGGTGGCAGGGAGAACGAACCCGGATGGTCTACAGCTTCCCGACGAACGAAAAGCTATGGGAAGAATACGCGGAGATTCTCGCTAACGGTCTTCGAAGCGAAAAGGGAACCAAGACGGCAACCGCCTACTACCGCAAGAACCGCAAAGCAATGGACGCCGGCGCAAAGGTCGCGTGGCCCGAGCGACACAATCACGACGAAATCAGCGCCGTACAAAACGCGATGAATCTCAAGTTTCAAGACGAGGCAGCGTTCCAAGCGGAATATCAAAACGAACCCTTGGTCAAGAGCGACGGCGACGATGAGACCATGACCGCAACGGACATCGCGTCGAAGACGAACGGCATGAATCGGGCGGTGGTTCCGATCGGTGCTACCCGGCTGACGATGTTCATCGACGTACACGATAAGCTCCTGTACCACATGGTCGTTGCTTGGCAGGACGACTTCACCGGATACGTCATCGACTACGGAAGCTATCCCGAACAAGACCGCAAATTCTACACTCTCCGCGACTCCAAGCGGACGATGGCGATGAAGGCCCCAGGTGCAGGGCTCGAGGGTTGGATCTACGCGGGTCTCGAGGCGCTGACGAACGACTACCTTGGGCGGGAGTGGGTTCGGGATGGCGGATCGGTTGTTCGGATCGATCGGTGTTTGATCGACGCCAACTGGGGAGCATCTACGGACACGGTCTACCAATTCTGCCGTCAATCGTCGTTTGCGAGCGTGATGCTCCCGTCTCACGGGAAGTACGTTGGCGCGTCATCGCTGCCATTCTCGGAGTACAAGAAGAAAATCGGCGACCGGGTTGGGCATAACTGGCGAGTTCCCAACGTATCCGGCAAGCGGTCGATTCGACATGCCTACTTCGACACTAACTACTGGAAGACGTTCGTACACACGCGACTCGGCGTGCCGATGGGCGACAAAGGTTGCCTATCGTTGTTTGGGCGCAAGGCAGACGCGCACCGACTTCTAAGCGAACATCTAACGGCGGAGTACCGGGTGAAGACCGAGGGTCGAGGCCGCACGGTCGATGAGTGGAAAACCCGACCGGATAACTTTGACAATCACTGGCTCGATTGTTTGGTTGGGTGCGCGGTCGGTGCGTCGCTCGAGGGGTCGGTTCTATTTGGAACGCAACCAGTGAAGACCCCGCGTAAGAGATACACGCAAAAAGACCTGCGGAGGCGCGCATGATGGGAAAGGACGTCGGTCTCGAATGCACCGCTTGTGGTTGCAGGCACTTCCTTGTCGATCGGACTGTGAAACATGAAAACACGATCGTCCGCTACCGGAGCTGTCGTCACTGCGGGAAGCGGGTATCGACGCGCGAATCGATGAGGATAACGAAAGCGACAAAACCCAAACGAAGAAATTGAGATTCTTGAACATAGACTGGTGTACAGTTTATACTATAACCGGGCGACTCGAGTTGAGTGGCCCACAGATGAAAGCGGAAAATCAGATGAAATCATTCAAAGACACCAACGGCAAAGAGTGGAACATCGGCATAACGATCCCGGCAGTGAAGCGCGTCCGAGCGAGCTTAGACGTCAACTTGCTTGAGTTGGAAAAGGGCAATCCGTCGCTACTGACTCGACTGGGAACCGATTTGATGCTACTCGCGGACGTGACCTACGCGATCGTAAAACCGCAAGCTGAAGCGGCCAACATCGCCGAGGAACAATTCTTCGATTCGCTTAGCGGCGAGGCGGTCCGCAGTGCCCAGGACGCACTCTACGAGGGGCTCGCAGAATTCTTCAAAGGGCTAGGTCGGAACGACGTCGCAGCCGCAGCGGGGATGCAACGCGAGGTGATGGACCGAGCGTCAGCAGAAGTAGCTAAGAGGATTCAAGGCCTCGACATTGACGCGGAGCTCGAAAAAGCAATGGGCTCGGCGCTTGCCGAGGTAGACGCGATGCTCTCAGGGACGACGGAACCTGAAACGGTCTAATAGCAAACCGATCGAATAGCCAAGGAATTGAGCAATGGGAAAACAAGGCAGTATTAAAGCGGGTCGGGCATATGTCGAACTATTCGTCGAGGACTCGAAACTTGTGCGCGGTTTGCGCCAAGCAAGCGGCAAGCTCAAGAAGTTCGGCGCTAGCATCGTAGGCATGGGTGCCAAGCTCGCCGCCGTCGGTGGTGCGATCGCTGCGCCGATAGTTCTCGCTACCAAGACGTTCGCCAAAATGGGCGACACGGTCGCGAAGATGGCAGCCCGAACCGGAATCTCGACCGAGGCTCTTTCGGAGCTAGGTTTCGCCGCAGAACAATCTGGGGCCGACATCGGCACGCTCGAAAAGGGCGTTCGTCGGATGCAGCAAACGATCGTTGATGCTGAGCGCGGAACGAAAACGGCGACCGACGCGCTCGGACTGTTTGGTCTAACCCTTGAAGAATTGAAAGGCCTCTCTCCCGAAGACCAGATCAAGCTTTTCGCCGACAAAATGGAAGGCATCGAAGACCCCACGGTCAAGGCCGCAGCGGCGATGCAAGTCTTCGGTCGAAGTGGCGCGCAGCTTATCCCGTTGCTCGACAAAGGGCGCGCGGGGATGGAGGCGTTGCAGAAGCAGGCCCGCGATCTTGGAATCACGATATCGGGTGAAGACGCAACGGCTGCGGCGGACTTTACCGACATAATGAACAAGCTCAACAAGGCTGTCAAAGCCGCAGTGTTTCAGGTTGGTGCAGCTATGACTCCGGTGCTCTCCAAGGTTGCAAAGTTGTTGACAACGGTTGGCGTTGCGACCGGGCGTTGGATCAAACAAAATAGGGGCGTGATCGTGGCAGTTGCTGGTGTTGCAGCCACTTTGGTCGGTGCAGGTATCGCCGTCGCCACTATGGGCGCGTCGATTATCGCCTTGGGTTTTGGGCTCAGTGCGATGGCCACCATTGCGACAACAGCTGGGGCTGCGCTCGGGATCGTTGCAACTGTCGTCGGTGCGTTGCTGTCGCCTATCGGATTGATGGGGGTCGCCGTAGTTGCAGTAACCGCCTCTGTCCTGGCGTTCAGCGGGGCAGCTGGGAAAGCTGCGGACTTCGTATCGTCTGCCTTTGGCGCATTAAAAGATCATGCCTTGAAGAGCTTCGACGGTATTGCGAAGGCGTTGGCGGCGGGTGACATCGAGTTGGCACTCAAGATCGTCACGCTCAATTTGAAACTGTTGTGGCTGAAAATGACCAAGGCCATTTCCGAAGCTTGGCAAGGTTTCAAAGACTTCGCGATTTCGGTTTGGGACGCGATGATCGACTTCCTCGCGTCTAAGTTGACCGCGTTCAAGGATATTGCGATCGGCGTATGGAACAGCCTCGCCTCAGCGACGAAACCTATCTGGCAAGGTGCGATGGACGCACACGCCGCAGCGGTTGACTGGCTCGCGGAGAGGCTTGTCGGGTTTGAAGACATCGCCATCGGGGTCTTCGAGCGAATCGCGGAGTCCGTCAAATCGACATGGTCGAAGATGATTGATTTCCTCGCTGGTCAGATCGCAGACTTGTCGGTCAAGTTGGCACCTACCATCGCGAAGGTGATCCCGTCATTGAACACCGACGCTCTTGACGTTCTGGGTTTAGGTGGATCGAAGTCCTCGCCCAAGGTTGACCAAGACGCGAACAGGCAGAACCTTGTCGATCAAATCAACGCAGCGCTCAGCGACCCAACGAACGTGCCGGGATCAACGCCGCCGGCAACAGGCAAAGAGAAGCCTCTAGGCGAGTCACTTGGGAAGACCGTCGATGGTATCGCAAACGAGCTTTCGGAGCTCGAGAAAGCGCTCGAAGACGCGAACCGGTTGAAGTTCGTCAATGAAATCAATGCAGCGCTCAACAAAGATTTCGTCAAGCCCAAGAGGCCGCCACTTGATCCCGAAGACCCTAACGACCCAAACGCCGGCGACGACTCCGGTGACAGCCCAGCAGACCGAGCACGCGAGGCTGTAGCGAATTTCGGAAAGTCGGGACTCTCAAACGCTTCTCGATTGGGTATCTCAGGCGGAAGTGTGATCGGGGGCGGAGGACAAGGGCTCGCCAACGTCTCTGCGAATATAGCAACAGCAACGAAAAGCGGACCCGGATCCGAAAGCGGCAAGTCAGCGAAGGATACGACCCTTGAGGGTATCAAATCGCAGCTGAACAACGCAGTGCGGTTCCTACGCCAGATCGAAGACAACACGGAGAAGAACGGTTCGTGCGTGGTAAAGTAGACATTGCGAATGGATGCTTCAGGGGAGCTAGGACCGGGCTATTCCAAACTTACGGGAAACCCGGAATGAAGCACGGCTGAAGGCGATGCAGGCCCCGCAGTGACTCTTCACGGGTCCAAAAATGGGCTCGCGCATTTCGCAGGCCATGCACAGTGGAAAACCGGATGATTATTGCGTAACGCTTATGCAACAGCCTAAGGCCTGCCTAGATTCCGATGACAAAAGCGGCATTATCCGCACCGGGGCGGCAATAAAAGCGATACCGAGACTTATCGGCCTATCCGATAGTTACATTTGCAACAGAACCGCGAAAATTGTACACTTTACGGTTGGTAAGGAGGCGTCGGC
>JAJDDZ010000311.1 GCA_029260025.1 Phycisphaerae bacterium
TCACGCTATCGACGCCCGGAGCTTGCCCCTCGTGCCTGGCCACCGCACCAGCCCCTTGGATCTCGTCGATTAACACAGGGAAACTCTCTCCGATTCGATTGTCGGCTCGCGAAAACGCAACGTCCTGTTGCGTTTGCATCAATTCGTCCACGCGAGCTTCCTTAACCTTATCGGGCAACTGCCCAGGCATTCGTCCAGCTGGTGTGTCTGGTTCGAGGGAATAGGGGAATACGCCGAGCGCGTCAAAACCAGACCCGCCAACAAACTTAACAAGTTCATCGTGCTCGGCGTCAGTTTCACCTGGGAACCCGGCGATCAGCGTCGTTCGAATGCTCACGCCTGGTATCCTGTCGCGAATCCGCTGCATCAGGTTTTCGGTTTGCTTCCGTGTGACTCGCCGATGCATCGCCTTCAGCACCCGGTCGTTGATATGTTGCAATGGAATATCGATATAGTTGCAAACGTGCGAAGACTCGCAAATTGCGTCAAGCATCGCGTCGGTCAGGATGCTGGGATAGACGTACATCAAGCGAATCCACCCCATCCCATCAACGCCATCGAGTTTTCGAAGCAGCCCCGCGAGTCCTCCATCAATCGGATCCTCGCCAACGCCATAGCTCGTCGTATCTTGTCCAATCAGGCTAATCTCAACGGCGCCATCGGCGACAAGTTCGCGGGCTTCAGCAAGAATCATCTCAGGTGGTTTGCAGTGCATGCGCCCGCGGATTGATGGAATCGTACAGAACGTACATTTCTGATCACAACCTTCGCTAATTCGAAGATACGCGTAGTGGCGGGGCGTTAGCCTCACTCGGGCTGTGTCGATCTGCGTGAAGGGATGATAATCCGCAAGAAATAGATCCGTTTCGCGCGACGTCGGGGCATTCGTTCCCAAGACGGCCCGGACCACGTCGTCACGGTTGTTGACGCCTACGAGTGCATCGATCCCAGCGATACGCTCAAGCATTGCTTCCTTGTCGCGTTGTACAAGGCATCCAGCCACAACGACTCGTTTCAAATCGCCATTGGACTTTCGCGCTACGAGTTCGCGAACAACCTCGTCAGCTTCGGTCCGGGATGCTTCAAGGAAACCGCATGTATTAACCACGGCGACGTTGGCGTCTTCCTCGCTTGAGATCACGCAACCGGCTTCCGCGAGCTGCCCGAGCATTTTCTCGGAGTCCACGAGGTTCTTCGCGCACCCCAGTGCAACGAAGGCGACGCGTGTCGGTTCGCGTTTCCTGTCAGGCTTCAGTTTTTCCATATTCCGGTCCTAGGGCTGATTGAAAAGTAAAGATTTCTCAAGCGGCATTATATCGCAGAGGGGTAATTCCGCGACACTGACCAAACTCTGCGCATAAAGGCGGCCCGCCCGGATCAACCGGACGGGCCTGTTTTTTGGTTGCTGCTTAAGCAGCATCGTCTGCTGCCTAATACAGCCTACCTATATTACTTTCCAATTGACCACCTCCTTCTTTTGACGGACCCACTAGCGCAACCGCAGAAAAACCACAGTCGCTCCGGTCTAACCCGTCCCGCAGATCGTCATCTATGGGCACCACAGGCGTTGCGAATCGCCACGGATTACAACGCCCGGCAAGGTTTTAAGGCCAGAGAACAGACGCCCGAATTTTGCGTCCGCCCATGCAGCCTCTTCGCCCCGCATCTTAATTATATCCGTTGGCGGGGGTGCATTTCAAACAAAAAATGTGAATATTGTCGATGTTTTTCGGAACTTCAGGTTATCGGGCGAGCTTGAACGCGTGTGTTTTGTGAGTTGGTAGCATCCTTCGGGGCAATCTGATATTCTTTTGCGAATTCGGGATCGGGGACTTTCCGTGATTCTTGAACCGCATTGGTTGTGAGGAAATCTATCGTGGCGACATCGGGCAATCGATTGAAAGCAGGTATCGGGCGGCGGATTCGTTTTCTATCGCGGTACATCAAGAATCCCAATGTCGTTGGGGCAGTTTCACCAAGCTCAAGGGCACTCTCCGCTGCCGTGTCAGAACCCTATCGCCGCTGCGGGCGTCGTTGCGACGTACTCGAGGTCGGGGCGGGAACTGGGCCTGTAACGCGATACCTCGGTACGATACTCAAGCAAGACGATACCCTCGACGTCTGCGAGATAGAGAGCGAGTTTGCAGACATCTTAGAAAGCGAGGTGCTCGCAGGACTCGACTTTGAGAAACCCAAAGAAGAGGGGCGTGTCCGAGTACTGCGCCACCCGATTCAAGAGCTATCACCAGATAAGACGTATGATTTTGTGATCTCCGGGTTACCACTGACCGCGTTTGAACTCAGCGATGTGGAAGAAGTGTTTGATGTTATCCGGCGCTGTCTCAAACCGGGCGGGGTCTTCTCGTACTTTGAATACATCGGCCTGCGAAGAACGTCCCGTGTCTTGTCGCTCGGGAAAAAGCGTGCCAGGGTCAGAGCTGTTTCTCGTTATCTCACGACAAATATACGTGAGCACGAAATTGCCCGTGACAAGGTCATCGGCAACTTGCCCCCTGCTTATGCCCGACATCTACGATTTGAGACAGCGTAGGGCAAACTCGCCGGCGGCATTTCGCTACGCGGATTGCTTTCGGATCGTCATGTCGAAGTCGCGAACCAGTGTCGTATACGTCCGCCACACCAAGAGCGCATACGCAGCCACGGCAAGTGCACTGCCGGCCAACGCAGAAGTCCTAGCAGACTTCGCTCCCGCTACAAAATCTTTCTGCGAATGATCAAAAAGCGCGGCGGGGTCAATCAAGTACCAGATCGACGTTACAGGTGTAAACGGAGCGATAAAAGCAGCAGGCCCCGCGTCCACAGCTTCAACGAGCGCCGCCCCAACCATCGATACGAGTCCCGCCCCCAAAATGGTAACGCCAACACTCCACATGACCGCAGCCATGTTCGTCTTCCGCTTAATTGAATGATTCAACCCAATGACGCAACCAACGGAGGTGAAGAGGATCAAGACCGCGCAGAGTTCGATGGCGGTCTCCAGCCAGGCAACTGGCGGAGTAGTGTCATTCAACCAATCGTACATGGCGAACCCAAACAGGGTCAACATCGGACCGATCAGCAGAGGCGTAGCGAAGCTAACCAATCCGCGTAGCTTGCCCCACAAGATGTACTTGCTGGTCAGAGGCGTGGTCAACAGCAGGTCCATCGTCAGAGATTCACGTTCCTTTGTAATTGATGTTGCAGCGGTGTTCGTCGCGATAAGTAGTGCGGCTGAGAATTGGACGAGTGTGATCGCAGCTAGCCATTTGCGCACGTCCATCGCTTGCATGGTTCCGTCTGCATAGTTGACGAAAACCATGATCCCAGCGACTAGCCCGACGAGGATGATCGCCCATCTGAGGAATCCGCCGCCGATCGCATTTGTCGACGCTTCCCGCCATGCGACCGGGTTCGACCACACGTGTCGAGGATTACGCGTTCGTTCTCCGATCTTGCGAGGTACGACTTTTTGGATCAGAGAAGTCAACCAAGTTGTCTCGCCAGTCTTAATCCCGCGACGAACGAAAAGAATGCTTATCGCAACTAGGATAATTGCGGTCGCCGAGGTCCAAGCTACATAAACGGCAGATGGATACGCAAACGCGTACCGAGCGATCCCCCCGTAGGAACTGAGTCTCGTGATGTCGGGCGCATAAACGCGATTGAGAGCGACGTCGAGCGCGAGAAACGGATGCAGCGGCGTCAGCCAGCTCATCCGCGCACCCTCGATATTCGCCGGAGACTCGGGTATCCATGTGGTTGCCCAGTTTCCGAACAGGTAGACCGTCAAGAGGTAGAGAGCGATCAGCAAGTAGAATGAAAAAATCGTCCGTCGCGTTCCCACACCCACCATCGCGACAAAAATCGCGAGCGCGCCCGTTAGGATTGCCGTCGATCCGGCCAGCGCAAAGCTCTCGAGGACTTGACGCGTCGTGACGCCGCCATACACCATCGTTATTAAGAAGATCGGAAGCCCCGCCAAAAGAAGCATGATGACGAAGTACAGTCGACTCATAAGTGACCCCAGAACGATCTGAGCGCTCGATAGGGGCGTCGAAATCAAAATGTTGAACGTTTGGGCGTCCTTTTCCTGCGTGATTGCCGAGGCAGTAAACACCGGAGCTAGAAAACACATCAGGAATAATTGAGCATAGGAAGCGTACATGAAAGTTCGCGATGCGCCCTTGGCCAGGTCAGTCAGTGAAGCCCCGACACCGCCCATATTTTGAAGAAGCGCAAACCCAACAACCGCAAGCAAGACCACCAAGTACCCCGCTCGCAACCAGAGATGACGAACGCGCTTCGATCCACCCGCCACCACGCGAACAAGGATCGGGTTCGCTGGCAAGAGTCGCCAGAATGCAAGCCAGATAGTAGAAAGTATTTTGCCCATCGCGTCCCAGACTTACTGAACGATGCCCTTTGTGAGTCGCATAAAAGCGGTCTCGAGGTTGATCTCTTCTTCGCGTATCTCTTGGATACGGAAGTTGTTCCTCAGAAGAAGCCGCGCAATCGAGCTATAGTCGCGCGTATGTTCCTTCAATTCAACAAGTAAGTCCCCGTTGTGTATCTCAACACCCTTGACACCCTCGCTCTTTTCTAGCGTAAGAGCGGCGAGGTCCATTTGTTCCGTGACACGAACGTGCAGCTTGGTCCCCGTTTTTACTCTTCGGATTATCTCACCGATCGGTCCATGGAATATCATCTCCCCTTGCTCGATGATGCCCACCGTCGTGCAAAGCTCAGCCAGTTCATGCAAGATGTGTGAGCTGATGATAATCGTCTTGCCCATGTTGCGAAGTTCTTTGAGGAGTTCGCGCATTTCGATCCGCGCTCGCGGGTCAAGTCCGCTGGCAGGTTCATCTAAGAGTAGAACCTTAGGATCATGAAGCAACACGCGCGCGACACTTAGTCGTTGCTGCATCCCGCGTGAAAGGGAGTCCACAAGCGCGTCGATTTTCCCGGTTAGGTCCGTAAGTTCAAGTACATCGCCCACGACCTTCTTCCTCTGTTTCCCGGTGATTCCGTACGCACTCGCGAAGAATTCCAGGTATTCCTGAACCACCATGTCCTCGTAAGCGCCGAAAAAGTCAGGGACATACCCGATGAGTGGTCTAATCTTTCGTGATTCGTACCCAACAACATGCCCGCAAACACGAGCCTCACCCCACGTGGGTTGCAGTAGTGTCGAAAGGATTTTAATGGTCGTTGTCTTGCCAGCACCGTTAGGCCCTATGTATCCAAAACACTCACCTTCTTCGATATTCAGCTGAAGATTATTCAACGCGACGAGTTTTCCGTATCGCTTGGTCAAGTTAATGGTCTGAATAATCAATCGCACGTCCCTCTCTAGCGGTTATCCGATTCGGCGTTCCTTGGCTTTGGTGATATTTTGCGACGCGTTGTCGACACGACTAATCGGGATACGAACACGATACATCGTCCAAGAGCTCTTCTCTTCTGGCTCTTGAACTCGAAATTCCCCGGTTCCACCTCGAGTGAAGAGTCGCATGGGACCAGCCTCGCTCGCGAATCCTATCAATATCGCCGTTCCGAGTTCAGCTTCGTGCGTCTCGCTCGCGCCACGTCCTCCCACCAGCACATGGCGAAGATCCAATCGCCGAAGGCAATCGCGCGACCAAGTCCTCAATTCGTAACCGTTGTTCATCGCAGGCTGACCACGATAATCGAAGTCACCGATCGTAGAAGAAAGCAAGAGCGCCGTTTGCTCTTGTCCCAGGGTCAATGAAGTCCCCGCCGGGCCCGAGCCCGGGAATTGTGAGAGCAAACCAGCGAACGGCTTGACCCACGCCCCTTGATCGTCTTTTAGCGAAACGCGTTGAATAAGATCGTCGCCGTTAGCTCCCTGTCCGACGCGCGTCCAGCGTGAAGCTAAATCCACACGCTCGGACGAGGCTGCCAGATTCCCGACCCGATACACAAACGTACCCGCATCGCGCGTCGTCGTCCGCGTATCTGCATTGAATAGGCTGTAGATGAGTATACAGTTCCTCAATTCCACACCCAGATTGTTCACAACGTAGCTACTGCCAAGAATGTCTCGACCCCGAGCATTTAGCTTCCCCTCAACCGTGCCATCGAGTTGCCCACTCCACTGACCCTCGAATCGCTTCAGCGTCGCGCGAAAACGAGCGTCTTCGACTACGGCGCTGGCTGGTTTCAGTTGATAGTCTCCTGGGTCAGAGAACCCCCGAGTATCGTAGTCGTTCATGCTAACGGGAAGGGGACGGAGGAAACAAGAAGTTGCCTCAGGCTCCCGCGCGCCCACCCAATCCGGTGGAAGCCAGACATCAAGCGCCTTGTCAATAGGCGTCTTGAGACCGAAGAACCCTGTACCCACCGCGTTCCGCTGTCCCGCATCAAAGTCAACGATTGAAATCTGATGCAATCGGTCGCTAAGACCTCTCACGGCACCCACTGCCACAACGCTAAGCGCGCTCGCCACCAAAGCGACGACAGAAAAAACAGACCAATTCTGTTTCTGCCAACCTTTCCGCTTCAAGAAACCCCATGATCCAAAGGTGGCGATCGCGACATACGCCGCAGAGAAGACGGCTGCTACAAAAAGATAAGTCGTTCCGGTGGTAGGAAATCCGATCGCTGAGACAACGGTGGAAAAAAGAGACCGCGCATTCGCCGCTAACTCACCCTCAGGACCGGGCGGCAACAGATAGAAGACCGTGCGAAAGAAGTGGCCAACGGTGCAAGGGGCGCTGAATAGGTCCGACAGACGCACCGAGACGAAAACCACTCGCCCTCGCCCGAGTGTTCGGCTCGTGACAACATTCCACCCAGCTTCCTCCGGTTCGCCTAGAACCCGACCGCCATCACGCAACGTTGTCTCGACAATCGGAATCGGCGAAGGAAATCGCGACTCCTCCCAGGGGGGGGCGTCTTGATCTACCTCGTCTTCTTGGATCGGCGGACCCACCAGGTTCGTTCGCGTTGCGATCAGTTCTTCAACGCTCGAAAGGTCACCTAGGTCTACCGGCAATATTCTGTAAAGAGAATCTGAAAGCTTAATCGCCCCGGCCGTCCTGGACGCCCCCATCAAGAGTGTCCCTCCGTGCTTAACCCAAATGAGCATTGCGTTGAGTTGCGCCTGACTCAAGTCGTCGGGCGTCGCGTCATCCCAAACGATGAAGTCAACGCTCTCCAGTCCAATCGCAAGCTCAGGAAGCTCTCTTGGCGCAGCGTGCGCCACGAAAATAGGCCGCTCAAGTACTTCGCGGGTCTCCTCAGCCACAAGATCCTGAACACGCCCCGCTGTTCCGTCGGATATCGAAAGAATCAGCACATCGTCAGGTTGTAATGAAACTGGCTGACTTGCGGGTTCGGCTATGTACCCCAGCGCCCCCTGCGATACGACTTGAACAATTCGACCGTCGTCGTCGAATAGTTCCACCTGGAAAGGCTTGGATGAAGCCGTCGGATTAGCAACCGCATAAAGCCAAATCCGCTGCGTTCCCCCAGTCTCGGCGCGAAGGTGTACATCAACTTCGTCGAAACATTTATCGCCGTCGGAGTCAAATTGCCCAAGACGGACCGATCCGTCGAACGACGCCTGATTCACAAGCGCTACGTCAACGATTACCGGAGCCCAAGCGCCGCGGCGGATAACGTCGCTACCGTCGATCCCAGTCAAAGAAGCAAACCCCGCATGCGTCACGTTCACCTCAACGTCGCCGCGAGTGGATTCAGCACCACACCCCATTGCGCCAACAATCAAGCAAACACTGCATGTCCGGCGCCAACGTGGTTGTCGATCGCTTGCTATCATAGAATTCTGAGTCACTGGGGCTTTCGTTTGCCACCGACCGCCGCGTACCGTCCGACGCATGTTCGACCAATTCTACGCTCGCACTACCCCCGGGACAACACTACGAGGTCACAACATCCAGGAATCTGCCACATCCATTCAAACATTCGTATACGCAAACCGATTTCCCACAAAACTCACTGCTATGACATGGCAAGGCGATGTGGTACCGTGCCGCAGATGTGGCAAGTGTACGGACTACTATTTATGGTGACAGTGATCGCGGGCTTGACCCCCATCGCCGCAGGGGCAGCCACAAGCGAGATTCCGCCCCTGTCGCTCCCTGTTTTCCGATTCGGTCTGGCCGGCGGACTTCTATGGATCACAGCGCGCGTCCTCGGGCTTTCCAAACCGGTCCCTTCGGCACGCCGCCCCTTGTTCATCTGCCTGGGTCTCCTCTGCGTACCCGTAAACCAGCTCGGTTTTCTATATGGTATCAAGCTCGCCAGTCCCACTCACGGCGCCATCGCCTACGCACTCGTCCCGGTGCTGGTATTCTGGGTCTCTGTGGTGCTGAGGCGAAATGCCCCAACGCGGCGTATGGCCCTCGCATCGGCGCTAGCATGCGCCGGTGCCCTAACGGTGGTACTTTCAACACGCCAGGGTAGCTCGCTGCTTACGACCCGCATTTTGACGGGCGACATTTTTCTACTCTCTGCGGCCATCAGCTGGTCTCTATTCGTGGTATTGAGTCAACCATTGGTAAAGGAACTCGGCGCAGTCCGAACTCTTAGTCTCGTAATGCTGATCGGTACAGCCTTCCAGCTACCGCTAGTTCTTGTCGATTGGAGGTGGTTTGAGCTCGGGACGTTTACGCTCGCGCAAGTCAGCTGGAAAGGCTTTGGGGGTTTACTATTTCTAACACTCATCACTGCCTACCTGAACTATCTGCTCTGGTATATCGTGACCGCAAGATTCGACGTAACAAAGTCAGCCATCATCACCAACGCGCATTTTCTCATCACCGTGCTCGTTGAATCGGTCTTGATAGGCGGGGTACTATCAGGGTGGGGCGGTGTTGGTATTGGCGTTGGGTCGGCGATCCTATTCGCGGGAATCGCCCTCTCTTCCAGCGCCCGCTCAGAAACACCAATCGACAACGTCAGGCGATCTCAGCAAAATCAAACGACTTGATAGTCGAAACAGTGACCGAAAACAACCGGCGCGGATCATCGTGATGCTTCAGTGTAAACTCGCTGTGTCCAAGGATCGCCGTTGCCGAAGCAACAAGGTCACTGGTAAACGCCGCGAAAGTCTCGGGCGTATTCGGCGCAATCGCTCGATCGTTGACGGTCCATTGAAACTCCGTCTGCGAAAACATCGGGGCCTTGTCACCAAGCGTTTCCTTCAACAATAGCGCTGCGTTAGCTGCCGAATCTATCGCCTGTTTGAATCGATCGACGTTGCTTCCGTCGATCCCCGCTTTCCGGTTGTAAAGCAAGCCCATCCGGCCGTCTGAATCGTCAACCACATAGTCCGCCTCGAGACCAATAATCATAAGTGACGGTCCATTAGGCACATGACGATAGTCCGCCACATCGATCAGCACTTCATCGAAAACCTGTTCCCTTACCCAGTCGTGGAAAACGCCGACCACCCGCGGCCCCCCAATTTCGAAGGGACTATCGAAAAATAGCTTCGCGTTTACGTGTTGAATATTCATAGTTTCGGTCAATAAATCCCGTTACTTTGAGGCACCGTGGTTAAGACCAGCCGTTCGCATCCGGTTATAGCAAGCGTGGACCGCCTCGATAAAAAGATGCGATTCCTCAAGAAGATGTCTCGCCGCCTCAACATCAAAACGTCGACCAGCGTTTTCATGCCCTGTAAACAGATAATTCGCGAATTTTCCGCCAGCATAAGGATCGAAAAACTTCTTGGTATCGTAAAACCGCTCCTTGAATTCTTCAACTACTTCATCAGAATCCTCGGATACATCATCATACTCGATCTGCACTAGCGCCTTCGCAGCTTTGAGCATGGCAGCATACCCATCCTCGCCTGCTTTTTGGCTTTCGCCGTCATCGAGCGAGACCTGGGCATCAAACACCATTCGCTCAGCGCTAGTCATCGCGAATTCATACGCGGTTACGACTTCGCCAGCACATTCGCCTTTCCCAATGTCGCCCGTGCTATATTCCCGAGGATCGCCCCAATCAGAATAGAAACTCGCGTCATCATCGTGCGACGGAGCATCTTTCGTCAGGTCGTCGAGAACCGCTCGTGCTTTTGCCTTCCCAACCCGACCCATGAACGCCGAAAAACGTTCGTTCGCCAGGCGCTCACGAAGAGAGAACTCGGATATCCGATCAAGTGCATCCGGAATCCGTTTCGAAGCGATCGCGACAATCGGTAGGCCGTAAGAACCCCCATTATTCTCCCACTCGCCGCCAAGGACTACTTGGAAGTGCGGAACCTGGTACCCCTGCACAATCCGGTTCACGCCGTAGAAACCGATGTCAGAAACATGGTGCTGACCGCAACTGTTAAAGCATCCGCTAACCTTCACATGCAGGTCCTCAATCGCCTGATCGAGTTGGGCGCCTTTCTCAATAAGTCGCTTGCGAAGCTCAGCCGCAAGTCCTCGCGAAGAAGAGATTCCCAACTTGCAGGTATCCGTCCCAGGACACGAAACAATATCAACAATTGTCCCCGCCCCCGGTTCAGCAAGACCAGCGGCGTCCAACTCAGCAAACAAGGCAGCCGCGTCCGATTTGCTCACCCAGCGAATCACAAAGTTCTGTTCGACCGTCGCGCGAATCGTCCCGGTGGTATACTTCCCAACGATGTCCCCAAGCGCTCGGGTCTGATTCGCCGTCAGATCCCCAAGAGGAAGCGCAACAGTCGCCGTGACGTAACCATCCTGCCGCTGCTCCCGAAGATTCCCCTTCGCCCACCGATTGTATCGCTCATTCCCGTTCATCGCCGGAAGGGCGCCCCCCGGGCGCGACGGTTTTTCCTCAAACGTATCAACACTATCAAGGTACTCCGTCCAGCGAGGATCAGGCGTCAGTTTCTTGCGTTCCGCCAGCACCTCTTCCTTGAATTTTTCCATCCCCCATGTCTTGATGAGAAATTTGAGACGCGCACGATTTCGATTCTTCTTCTCTCCATGTTTCGCGAAAACCCGGGCGACCGCTTGGATCATTGGTAACATCTCTTCGACGGGAAGAAACTCATCAAACACCTTCGCTTGATGCGGAACCGCTCCGAGTCCGCCACCAACATAGAATTTGAATCCCCGCTCAGTCTTGCCGTCAACCTCGCGCGTCACAGCGAGATATCCAGCGTCGTGCATGGCCGTCAGTCCGCAGGCATGTTGACCACAGCCGCTGAAGGTCGGTTTGAACTTTCGACCAAAGTTTTGCACGTCCGGATGCCCAAGGAGAAACTGGGTCAGCGCATGAGCGTACGGCGTAACATCGAAGGCCTGATCCTTGCAAACCCCAGCGTAGGGGCACCCCGTTACGTTTCGAACTGAGTTCCCACAAGCTTCTCGCGTCGTAATATTCACAGCCGCAAGCCGTCGCATCAGCGCTGGCGTATCGTCAATATGGACAAAATGAAGTTGGACGTCCTGCCGTGTCGTGACGTGAACGATGTCATCAGAGTATTCTTCAGCAAGCTCCGCCAAGACTTCGAGCTGCTCAGGATTCAGTCCGCCATAGGGTATTTTGATACGAACCATCCCCGGCGCATCCCAGACAGTCCCAGGACCCTTCGTGTTCTTGCCAGGTGGATAGGGAATCTCGCGAGTCTGCTCCCCGTCGTAACGCGTCCCGTTATCGTATCGTTGTCCGTACGCGCCGCGCCGCAGTCGCGTCTCGGCGAAAATCTTGTCTTCGATCTTTCCCTGCTTGCGTAGCTCGATCTCAGACTCGAAATTATCGATTTCTTCGCCGAGTGGTTCGGGGAGCTTCCCCGAAAGGCGATCCCGCCATAGTGAATTGCTCGTTTTCATCCTCTCACGCTCCCAAGAATGTGAAGCATCTGCCCGTACACATGCAGTCTAACCAATCGCAACACCCGCAGCAACGCCGTTTCTCTCATCCCCAACCCTCGGTTAGCCACCTATGTTGGAATCTCCCGCCTCACGTCTATACTAGAGCCCATCATGAGCAATGACCATACACTACGAATTTACGATTCGGTCCTCGGGCTCCTTTCGGATACGGACAATCCAACACCCCTGGTCCGCCTGAATAGGGTCGTTCCATTAAAACATACCATCGTCTACGCAAAGCTCGAGTGGTATAATCCCTTCGGTGCCGTCAAAGACCGTGTCGCCTCCAACATGATCCGAGATGCCGAAGAACGAGGCACCCTCACTCCGGGGAAGAAGCTCGTCGAACCAACTTCCGGAAACACAGGGTTGGGGCTCGCCAT
>JAJDDZ010000312.1 GCA_029260025.1 Phycisphaerae bacterium
GCGGCGCGGCAATTTCGATCTCAAATTCATACTGGGCTACTTGAGCCCCGACGGCGGCTGTTGGCATTATGTATTCCTTCCTGATTCCACGGCGTCCAATTCGTCAACCTTGATTTCGACAACCTCCTTCAGATGGCGCAACGCGGACGTCATCTGCCGTCGCCGTCCGTCAATCCACCGGCGTGAGATTGTATCGATGGGTACTGGGTTGAAATGGTTCCAGCGAACACGACCGTCCCATCGGACGACAACAAGTTCAGCGGCGACCAATACTTCCAGGTGCTTCATGACGGCCGTTCGGCAGAGGGGTTGGAATTTTTCCACGAGCGATCCTGTGGTCCTTGGCGCCTTCGCCAAGAAGTCCACCATGCCTCTACGGCGCTGATCTGCGAGGGCTCGCCAGACACGATCGTCATTGGAGGCTGGCTGTAGCATGTCACTATAATATGACATAATGCCACTTTGTCAAGTCCTCTGGCCCTTGAGGTCTGTAAACAAGGGGCGATTCGAGAGGGTGGGTGATCTGCATCGGGGCGCCTTTGGTTCATCTTGGACAGTTCTGCAGCGCGTTCTCCGATCGGGGATGCGGTTTACGGATTGGGTTCTAGCGCTTGGCGGCGAAGCGGTTGAAGCTGACGCGGGGGGTTGTGTAGTTGTCTTTTTCGGGTTCGTCGCGGCAGAGGTCGGTGGAGAGATACTTCTTGTTTGAGTCGGGTAGGACCGTTACGACGGTTGCCTCTGGTCCGTAGCGTTCACAAAGCTGGATTGCGCCGATGATGTTCGCGCCAGATGAGATCCCGACTGCGAGACCTAATTCTGCGCATAGCTTTTGTGCCATCAAGATAGAGTCGCCGTCCCATGCGTCAGTGATGTCGTCGAGTTCGTTGAGATGGACGATGGCCGGGATAAATTCGTCGGAGATGCCTTGGATGCGGTGCTTGCCGACTTTGCAACCCGTTCGCAGGGTGGGTGAGTTGGCTGGTTCTAGCGGATGGACGTGTACGGGCCGCCGCCTGCCACGGAGATAGTCACCTACGCCCATGACTGTTCCGCCGGTTCCGACGCCTGCGACAAATACGTCAGCGCTGCAACCAAACATGGCTAATTGTCGCTCTATTTCAGGCCCGGTGGTTAGCAAGTGCGCTTCGGCGTTTGCCGGGTGGGCGAACTGTCGAGGGAGAAAAACGTGATCGTGTTCGATTGCGTACAGTTCGGCTGACTCGATCGCTCCGACAAAGCCGCCCTGTTCTCGCGAGATGGGGACGACCCATGCGCCGAAGTTGCGAATCAGTTGAACGCGTTCTCTGCTCATCCAGTCGGGCATGAATATGCGAACGGGATGTCCCAAGGCGCGGCCGATTGCTGCGAAGGATATACCGGTGTTGCCGCTGGATGTTTCTACGATGGTGTCGTTTGGTTTGAGCATTCCGGATTGGTATGCTCGCCGAATGATGTGGGCGGCCATCCGGTCCTTGATGCTGCCGGTCATGTTCATCAGTTCGTATTTGGCGAAGATGCGCCCTGGTCTGCCGTCGATGTCGTAGCTGATTTCGAGAAGGGGTGTGTTTCCGATCAGCGCGGCGAGTTCGTCGACCGATGAGATGCTTTTTGTTGATGTGGCCATCGGTCGCATTTTGCCCAAACCCATCGAAAGTCGCTGCGCGCTTCGATTCCTCGTGATGCCCCCTGCAATTAGGGTGCCAGGAGAGAATTGACGGTCGTAATACTGGGGTGGCCTGTGATTTTCCCCCTGTCAAGGTCCTCCTCGACAGTGAAAGATGATCGTAGCTGGCCAACGAGTCGGTCGTTGATCGCTATCGACGATCGAAAACGGCGTTTTCGTGATCTCAAGCGTCCGGTAATACCGCTCGATACATTGGGGGGATCATGCGCGCGGACGAGCAGATATGAAAGCCTTTTACGACAACCAAGCTGGAATTGCTGAGATTTTCCAGGGCCGGTCCGCGCGAATGGGCGGGGGCGTGTGGGTCTACGCTGGTCTTGGGGTCATCCTTGTGCTTGGTGGATGGATTCGGATTGGTGGGGTGGATCGAGTTGGGATTCGGTTTGAAGACGAGGCGATGTATTTCGTGGACGCTCGTTTGTGGAATCGCGTCGCTATGGTCGCGACCGATCCGGTTACGGTGGCCGCGGTTATCACGGGTTCAAAGGAGATACTTCGCGATCGGATTGTTCGAGCTGAAATTCGGTTTGGGGATCGCAATCGAAAGCCGTCTCAGGGGTACACGTTCCTTGGCGCTGCGATGATGTTCGTTGTAGGCGAAGGGGCTGTCGCGCTGGTAACGCTTAACGCAGTCGCGGGTACGGTGAGCCTTCTCTTGGTCTACTTGATCGGCGCGGCGCTTTGCGGTCGGTCCGTTGGGCTGATTTCGGCGGCGTTTCTTACCATCTCGCCTTACCACCTTCTTTATTCGAGGGGTGCCCTACCGGACTCGACAGCGATGATGTTTTCGCTTTTTGGGGTTTGGTGTTGGATTCGCGCCGGTCGAGAAGTGTATCGTGGTCGAACGGCGGTGATGTTGGCGGGGCTTTCGTTTGGGTATGCGCTGACGTGTCATTATCGAAGTGGTTATCTGATCTGCGTGTTGGCGCTTGTGGAAGGGATCCGTTACCTATCGGGTTCAACTCCATTCGCGCTAGATCGTTTGAAGCCGTTTCTGTCGCGGTGGGTGATTTTCGGGTGCATGGTCCTAGCTCCAGCGATTTCGATTGAGCTGCTATTCAGATTTGGTCAGCTAGCCGCCTGGGTGTGCGGCGGGGACTTGCCGCTTCGTACCTACTTCGAGTCGGCGTACGATCATGCGGTGTTGGAGCACACGGTTGGTGCGACCGCTCGGGGCGGGGCGTTTTGGGGGCTAAACGTTGCAGCGTTGAGGGCGTTTGCGGAATATGTGAGCAAGTTGGAAGGATTCCCTGCTTGTGGGCTTTGCTTGGTTGGGATGATGGCACTCGTGCGACGCCGAGGAATTAGCGTGCTGCCGGTGGCGGTTCTTCTTGTGACGATTGGGCTACTTCTCTGTCAGCCATACGTTGTCGCGCGGGGATTCTCCTTCGCCGTTCCATTTTTCTCGATCTGTACCGCGGTCGGGATCGTCTGGGTTTCGACGTGGATGGCGAGACGCCGAGGCATTGCTTTGACGGTGGTTTCTTTTGCGCTTGTGGGGGTAGTGGTCGGTTCCGTCATCGATAGCACTGCCAAGATTCATGGTCGGGTGAGTCAGATTGATGATGCTTGTGCGTTTTTGTCGTTTGAAGGGGGGGGTCGAGCTGTTGTGGCAGAGGATCCTCTGAAATATGAGGCGTTCAGCGACGGGGGGGTGAAGTTGGTCGAAGGCCGTCGTTACCGCGCGAGCGGCAGCCCCGCGGAAATGTTGGAGAAGATGCGTGCGGATGGGATTCGTTGGGTAATTGCTGATCCTCAGCGATGGCACTATCGAGATGCGAATTTCGCTGCTCGTGACGGTATTTTTTTCTGGTGGCAGGAGTTGGAGGAGCTTTTGCGCGACCGGGCGAAGCTTGTTTTCGAGGCCGAGCATATCGCGGGTGATCCCTGGGAATTCTTGGCGGAAGGTCCTGGACTGATCTACCTTGAGGAGATGCACCAGCGCGGTGACGGGGCGATTCGCATTTACGAATTGTCGTCGATCGCTGGGTGAGGGTTTCGCCATCCATGGAATTGGGATAGTGGCTGATCTGGTTGGGTTCGGATAGAATATGTCCTCGTGCGGGCGGAGTTGCCCGTCGGGTCAGATAAATTAGAACAAGCACTATTCTGCTGCAGTATCTGGTGGTTCGTATTGCCCGGAGAAGCCTCGCGGAGGTCCGTTGCATCTGAACTGTCGGTGCTGCGGGGCGGTTAGCCATGAACGAAGTATCGAATCCACGCGGCGGGTCCTCCTCTGGTCGGCGGCGTAGTCCTGTCACGGTTTTTCTAGATCTGTTCAGTGTTTGGACGGGGGTTGCGCTCGCTGGTCTCCTTTTTCTGTACTGCTCTATCGGTAGCGGCATGCCTCAGGTGCGCCAGCGTCCTGAGTTGGAGATGACGGAGTTCGAATGGTTTCATTGGTGGCCCTTCGTTTGGTTGATTGGGCTTTTTACGGTCAACATGATCGTGATTACGGTTCGGAAGATCCCTCTTCGCAAGATCAATGCTGGCGTTTGGTTGATTCACACTGGGATCATCATCATGACGCTGGGCAGTTACTACTATTTTTCGACGAAAATCGAGGGAGATGCGCCTGTCTTTCGTCGGCAGGTAAAGATTGAACTTCCGGGAATGGATGAGCCGCGGACCTTGGTTGCGCTTCCTGGTAGTCATACGCATGCGTCGACCGGCGGAAAGACTTGGGAGTTTCAAGTTCAGAGCACGAACACGGATTGGCCTATTCTTTCTGACGAAAACAAGGGCGAAATTGCGTACGCGGTAAACGTGATGGTCACTCCGCCGGACGGTGAGCCTTTTATTCGGCAATTGCTGGGGGGGTATCCTCAGTACACCGAGGACGTAATTCCTGGGAAGGGTCGGGCGATCAAATCGACTGGGAAAAAGCTGTTGCGTGATGAGCTGGAGCTTTCGCTTGAGTATCATTCGACAGAATATTTTCATGTGATGGATACGTCGGCGCTTTTTGTTCGGCGGGTCGGGGAGAGCGAGTGGGTCGAGAGGCCTATCGAGCGTTTGCCTCGGTATAATGAGCGGATTGCGTCGCGCGATCAAGTTTTCTTTGATCCCCATCACCCAATACCACTTCGATCGATTGATATTGAGGTTCCGCCAGCAGTTGGTGGCGATGCGTTGTCTGATGCGTCGGTTCATGTAACGGGTTTTCTACGTTACGCGCATATGGAGCGTCGATGGCGGGGTGGCAGCGATCGGTTGAATCCGGTTTTGAACATTTCTTTGTTGTCGGATCGGGCAGCGACGGAATCTTTTGAGCTTGCAGCGCTTGACCCCGCTCGTCGAACTGCGGGAAATGGGAACATAGAGTTTTCGTGGTTGCGAGATGCGTCGCAGGTCGCGTCTCTGCCGACGGACTCTCGGGCGACGTTGCGAATTAAGTTGTCGGACGTTGCGGATGAGATTGTTGTGCCAATTACGGCCGAGTCCCTCGGTGGCGGTTTTCTACCGATCGGCGAAAGCGTATTTTCTTATCGTATTAAGAACATTCAAGATCGGCTGACGATTCCTGGTCGGGAGATCCCTGTTTCGGTTGCGATCGTCGAACTGAAGACGCCTGAGCGGACGATCACGCGGTGGGTTGCGGATCAGCCTGGTATGTCGCGTGACATGGATGCTGGGCAGAATGATCCGCACGCCAATATTCCAGATGCTGGAATGTCGCCGACAACTCCAATCGAGCCGGATTCTCGGGTTGTCATGACGTATCAACCTGGGTCTGCTCCGCTGATATTTGCTGGTTATCCGGGCGGTTTGCATTTTATTTTCAATGGTGCTGAGGGGCGTGCGATCAGTCGTGACGTTCGCCCGGGTGAGTCGATCGAGGTGATGGAGGGGTTGACGCTGCGTGTCGATGGATTTTTCGCGAATGCGACTGCTGAGGTTAAGCCGTTTGTTGTTCCGCCCAATTCACGGCAGCGGGGCGTCGGCGATCTTTTTTCGATGATTCGTCTAGAGGTGAATACGGGCGGAACTGCACAAACCAAGTGGGTTTCATTTAATCGCTACGTGTTTCCCGATAGTCAGTACGCGTATCAAGGGCGGTTCGCTTATCTTCCGTATCGGTTTAGGTTGGTTGATGGCGGGGAGGTCGAAGTGATGTTCTCTCGCGAGCGACGAAAGCTTCCCGCTGCGATTGGACTTGATGATTTCGAGATTGACGCCCATCTCGGCGGTTATACGGGGAGCACGTCTACGATTCGTAATTACGTGAGTCACTTGCGATTTAATGACGGTAGCGGTTGGACAGAATCCGAGCCGATTCAGGTCAATGCTCCTACGGAGTTTGGTGGGTATTGGTTTTTTCAATCGACCTGGGATAAGCCGCAGGACACCAATCCTAGCGGGGCGATGAACTATACCGGTCTTGGGATCGGAAATCGCAACGGTGTCTATGTGCAGCTTGCTGGTTGCTGTATTGCGGTTGTGGGAATGCTGTTTGCGTTTTATGTGAAACCGATGATGAAGCGGAAGCGGGCGGCGCAGTCACGGGCGAAGGTGTCGCAATCGACTGTCGCTTCTGGTCGTGACGAGGTCGCTGCTGATTCGAAGCACACGGTGGGTGTGTGACCTCAAGAATACTTTCAGAGACTTGGCCGGGGCGAAGAAAGAATCGAGCTGGATCATGAAACTTCGTGTTCGAGTGATTGATGTGATGGTGGTTCTCGCGATCGTTTTGTATGCGGGATACGTGTCCATTGGGGGAGTTGCGACGAAGCAAGATGAGGTTGGGAGCTTCGCCAACGAAGTCAATCTGGATCCATTGTTTGGGACGGCGGTGCAGGCGGATGGGCGTTTGCGGTCGTTCGAGTCTCATGCCAAGACCTTCATGGGGCTTGTTAGTGGTCCGCGCGTGATACATGGTCAAGCGTATGCGTTTACGTATCTTGATCTGATGTTTCGCCCGGAGGCGTATCGCGATGTTGATCTGATTTACGTTAAGAACAAGGACGTTCGGCAGCAGCTTCTTGCGGCAATTTCGCCGAATGACGAGATGAGCTTGGAGCGCCGAGAAGAGGTCCAAAAGGTTGGGCTCTTTCCGCAGAGCGTTTTCGCGACGCAGCCCGTCGGTGTTCTCTTGCAGAGGTTGGGGAAGGATCTCATTCGCACGGCGAAAGAGGTTGATGCGATCAATGTCGCGTTGTCGGTGGCGAATCCGAACGTCCTGGCTAATAATCTTCGACTCGTTGCGTCTCCGAGCGGCGATATTCAAGATCAGTGGTTCACGATGGATGCACTCGTTTCGGCGGGCGGTGCGCCGCAGGACAACGTCCACGCTGCGATTGCCAAGCCAGCGGCGATACCCGGTCTTGACGCCGAGCTGCAAGCGAAACTGGCTGATTCTTGGTCGAAGTTGCGGGCGAGTTGGCGCCTCGAGGATATCCCTGGGATCAATGAGCACCTTGCGTCGCTTGCGGGGCTGCTGCCGACTGTCGCGCCGGGTCTCTATCCGTCGTCGGATCGCCTCTCGATGGAGAGCTGGTATTTTCGCAATAAGAGCATGACCTGGGTTTGGTTGTTGTATCTTGTGGCTGTCGTTCCGCTCTTGATGTCGGTGATTTACAAGTGGGATGGTGCACGAACGACGGGGATGGTTCTTTTTGTTATCGCGTTCTTGGCACAGACGTCGTCGATCGGGATTCGGTGGTACATTTCGGGAAGGTGGCCTAATTCGAATATGTTTGAGGCGGTAACGACTGCTGCCTGGATGGGCGGGGTGCTTGCGATGATTCTCGAATACGTCGTGAGAAAGAGCGATTTTCGTAATCTTTTTGCGTTGGGTTCCGCAGTCGTTTCGATGGGCGCCTTGATGGCGGCGTATTTTCTGCCGGCTGCGCTTGATTCAGGGATTGGAAACAAGATGGCGGCGCTTAACGATGTTTGGCTTTACATTCATACGAACATGATCATCTGGGGATATGCGGTGATTGGACTGGCTTGTATTCCGGCGCTTCTGTTGCTTCGGCACCGCTGGTGTCGGGCGTGGGACGAGGGAACGATTCCGAAATTCCGGTTGATGCTGCTGCCGATGGCCTTGACGGTCTTGAACTACGCGGCGTACCTGTTGCTCATGCATGTGATCGCTTACGAGAAGTTCGGTCTTTCGCAGAACGCACTCTTGGGGACGGCGGGCGCTTTTTGGGGGTCGCTGTTTGTTGTGATGCTGGAGGCGTTGGGTGCCCGCGAGCGACGACTTTCTGGAATGAAAGTGGAGCGAGCGGCGAGCGGCGGGGCGTCTGCTCTGATGGCTGGAGGCGGGGGGATGCTTTCAAATGAGAAGCCGACGGCTGCCCAGGTATATGATGGTGCGACGATGGTTCTGGTTGAGCTGTCCTTCATTATGCTTTGGACGGGGATTGTCATGGGAGCGATCTGGGCGGATCACTCCTGGGGACGTCCTTGGGGTTGGGATCCGAAAGAGGTTTTTGCACTCAATACGTTTTTGATTTTTCTTGTTCTGATTCACGTTCGACTGAAGGTGAAGGATCGAGCATTTTGGACGGCGATTCTGGCGCTTGTTGGGTTTGAGGTGATGATGTTCAACTGGATCGCGGTTAACTTTGTGATTACCGGTCTGCACAGCTACGCTTAAAAGTACGACTACGCTTGGAAATGCCACGGAAGGTTCGCATGTTATGGCACAATTGGATTATCCACGTAAGTTTGTCGCCACTGATGAGGTGTTAGACTCCTGGGAGAAGATCGCCCCCTATTTCGATCGACTTGGGAGTGCGCCGATCGATTCGGTGGAGGAGCTGGCGTCTTGGCTTGAGAATTACAGTGAGCTTGTAGCCGGGGTTTCGGAAGTTGGAACGGATCGTCATGTAAAGATGACGTGTCAGACTGACGACGAGTCGCGGAAGAGAGCGTTCTTAGATTTTGTTGAGAATATTGCGCCGCAGTTCAAGGTCGCGTGTCATTCGCTTGATATTCGGTACACGGAGTCGAAGGCTGCCGGTGCTCTGGCTCCGGATCGTTATGCGGTTTTAGACCGCAGCGTTCGTGCGGGTGTTGAGGTCTTTCGCCAGGAGAATGTTCCTCTTCAGACGGATGAGACGAAGCTTGAGCAGGAGTATCAGGAAGTCAGCGGCGCTCAGATGGTCGAGTTTGACGGGAGAGAGCAGACCATGCAGCAGCTTGGTCTCTATGCGGAGAAGACGGATCGAGCCATTCGGCAGGGGGCGTGGGAGGTTGAGTGGAACCGTCGCAGTCAGGACGTTGACAAGCTCGAAAGCATTTTCGATCAGCTGATCGCGCTTCGTCAGAGGATGGCTGGGAATGCGGACTGTGCGGATTATCGCGAGTACGCGTTTAAGGTGAAACAGCGGTTCGATTATTCGGCGGACGACTGCATCGCGTTTCATGATGCGGTGGAGCGGGCGGTCGTTCCGGCGGTTCGGGAGCTGCAGAAGCAGCGGGCGGCGACGCTTGGGCTGGATACGCTTCGTCCTTGGGATCTGGCGGTTGATGTGAAGTCGCGTCCGCCGCTTCGACCTTTCACCGAACCGAGCGATCTTTGTGAGAAGGGGTCTCGGGTCTTTCATCGAGTTGATCCTGTGCTGGGCGGTCAGTTTGACGATATGCAAGCCAAGGGATATTTGGACCTCGCAAGTCGAAAGGGGAAAGCGCCGGGTGGTTATCAGGCGACTTACGACGAGGGGCGTCATCCGTTCATTTTTATGAATGCGGTTGGGTTGCAGCGTGATGTTAGTACGCTGATTCATGAAGGTGGGCATGCTTTTCATAGTTACGCGGCCCGGGACGATGCGCTGTTGAATTATCGAAGCAGTCCGATTGAGTTTGCTGAGGTCGCTTCGATGGGGATGGAGCTCTTGGCGGTTGAATTTCTCGACGAGTTTTATGATGAAGAGCAAATGGCTCGGGCGAAGCGTCAGGAGCTTGAGGGGTTGATCGGTTTGTTTCCTTGGGTGGCGACGATTGATGCCTTTCAACATTGGATATACACAAACCCGACGCACGATCGCGGGTCGCGGAAAGACCATTGGTTGTCTTTGCATCAGCGGTTTGGCGGGATAGCGGATTTTACGGGTTATGAAGATGCCCTTGCTTATCGATGGCATAAGCAACTTCATCTGTTCGAGGTTCCGTTCTATTATATTGAGTACGCCATAGCGCAGCTCGGCGCTATGCAGGTTTGGCGAAATTCAAAGAACGATTATTCGAGAGCGGTTACTCAATATCGAAAAGCGCTTGCACTTGGCGGTTCGCGTCCATTGCCGGAGCTTTTTGAAAGCGCGGGAGCGAAGTTTGATTTTTCATATGATACGCTCGCCCCGTTGGTTGAAATGATTCAGTTGGAACTTGGGAAGCTGCCAGCGTAGTAAGTGTCAGCATTGCGGACTTGAAGACCGAAAATGATCGCTTCATCTGCGAATCTAGAATTACGAGCGAAGATCGTCGCGGGCGAACAGCTTTCGGCTGAGGAGGGTCTTGCGCTCTACGAGTCGCCTGACCTCCATACGCTGGGCGAGTTCGCCAATATCATTCGCGAGCGTTTACATGGTCGCAAGGCTTACTTCAACATCAACCGCCACATTAACTACACGAATTTTTGCGTATTGCGATGTAAGTTTTGCTCGTTCTATCGGCCTTATGTGAAGACGGGGGAGGGCGATGAGTCTGCGGCGCCCGAAGAATCTTCGCTGGCTGCTAGCGATACTTACGAACTCTCCGTCTTCGAGATCGTTGAGCGGGCGAAGGTTGCTTATGCTCGTGGCGCGACGGAAGTGCATATCGTTGGTGGACTACACCCAAAGCTGCCGTTTACATATTACACGCACATGTGCAAGGCGATTCGCGAAGCGTGCCCCTACATGCACATCAAGGCGTTTACTGCGATTGAGATTATTCACTTTTCGCGCATCGCCAAGCCTCGCTTGTCGATTGCCCAAGTTCTTTCACAGCTGCGCGATGCTGGCTTGGGGAGTCTTCCCGGCGGTGGTGCGGAAATATTCGACGATCGCGTTCACGAAGAAGCTTTTATGAACAAAGTCGGCGAGGAGGAATGGTTCGAGGTTCATCGCACAGCCCATAAACTCGGGATTTTCACCAACGCAACCATGCTCTACGGTCATATCGAGACCCCTGCTGAGCGAATTGCGCATCTGGTCAAGCTTCGCGAGCATCAGGAAGAGAGCTTGCGATCCCGGATGGCGCATTTTAATTGCGTGATTCCACTTTCATTTATACCGGATGGTAGCGACCTTTCTCATCTGCCAGGTCCGGATGGTTTGACCGACCTGAAGACGCTTGCGATTTCGCGGGTCATGTGCCCGAATATTCCGCATATTAAGGCGTTTTGGATCATGCAGACGCCGAAGCTCGCTCAGGTTTCGCTCAGTTATGGCGTGGACGACTTTGATGGGACGGTTGTCTACTACGATATCACCAAGCGGGAGGGGGCTGGCACGACGCATCAAGAGTTGACGGTGGATCGACTCAAGCGATTGATGGTAGAGGCCGATTGTACTCCGGTGGAGCGCGATACGCTTTATCGCAGAATTGTGCGCGATGAGAAGAGTTGGCACGTCGAAGGTGAATCGTGGCTTGTCCCTTTCGAAGCGATGCCTGCGGGTGACGCTTCGGACGCAGCCACTCAAGAAACGGTGCAGCTTCGGATCGCCAGCAACGACTAACTCCGTCGGCGTTCGTGGGCACCCTGGACACGGATGTTTGATCAATGCAAGATATTTATCCCTACCTCGGTGACCTTCATGACGAGCTTTCTCCTCACTGGGCTGGGTTGGTATTGGTTTTCGTATCAGTCCTGTGTGGGATGATCGTTGGGGCGGAACGCCAGATCAAACAAAAGTCTGCGGGGACTCGAACACTTACGTTGATCTGCGTTGGAAGTACGATTTTCACGCTCGCGTCCATCCTTCTGGCCGGCGGGTCGGCAATGGCAGATCGGACGCGCATCGCAGCTCAAGTCGTTACCGGAGTCGGATTTCTCGGCGCTGGGGCGATCATTCGTCATCGTGGCGCGGTCGTCGGTCTTACAACTGGCGCAACAATCTGGGGGGTGGCAGCCATCGGCGTCCTTGTCGGCGGAGGGTACGCAGCTGCGGGGATTGTGCTGACGCTGCTGGTTGTAGGAATGCTCGTTGCGGTTCAAAAACTGGAACGTAGCGTTCTAGAGCCATGTCAGTACGCCGAGTGCAAAGTTGTTTACAATCCGGAGTCAGGCAAGACGCGACTTCGATTGCTCCGTGTGCTTGATGACTACAAGATTTCAGATGGCGCTTGGCAGGTCTACGAGAAGGGAAACAGCGAAACGATGACGATTCGGTATTGCCATTATCATCGCGGCCATCGTTCGTTGCTATTTGAGATCGTCGAGATTCCTGGGGTGGTAGAGATTGCACGCGAGCGTGCTCCTCGGCAATCCTATGGGAGCGTTTCTTCCAAGAAGAGTGGGGCGGGATAGGAACCGGCGGGGCGTTTTCTTCTAATCTTCGCTTTCTACGCCGCTGTGCTCTGCGGTGATTGTGGTGTTGATTCCCCCGCGGACTGTCCACCGCGATTCGACTTGCATCCAATCTGGTTTGCAGGCGGCGACTAGATCGTTGAGGATCACGTTAGTCACGTCTTCGTAGAAAATCCCCTCGTCTCGAAAACTCTGTAGATAAAGCTTGAGGCTCTTGAGTTCCACGCACTTCTCGGCCGCGATGTAACGGATGCTCATGGTGGCGAAGTCGGGTTGCCCTGTCTTTGGGCAGACGCTGGTGAACTCGTTGACCTCGTGCTCGATAGAATAGTCTCGCGAAGGGTGGGAATTCGGGAACGTTTCGATTGTTGGTTTCTCACTCATGATTGGCGAGACTCTATCTCAGAGCGTGTTGCACGACAAGGTCTTTCTGACGGGTTACTCGGCGAAAAGCAGTTGTTGCCCAGGTTGCTCTGGCGTTCTGGGGAGCAGGGGGGTGCGGGCTGCTTTCACACTTCGCCGCTTATCCTTTGCGGCGGCGACGAAACCATCGAGATCTTGAAAGTTCCATGATTCTCGAGGGATGGGGCGGTTGTCGCCGTCTCGAATGGGTGCGCCGAAGTGATCGACCAGGAATCGGGCAGCGAAACGGTCGCACATAGACTCTTTTTGTCGGGTGTTGCGTCGGGCGCGCTTCACGAGCAGGTGATACAGTTCGTGCATGAAAATAAACATTGCCAATTCGTAGGCGTCGCGCGTTTCGATCGTCACGAGCTGTCTGCGCCAACCACGTCGGACGACCTGGACCTTGGCGAGGTTGGTGGCGAGCTTGTAGGGGAACTTAAGATGTCGTCCGAGATTGATATAGATACGGCAGTCGGCGTAGAAGCACGTTCCGGAAAAATCTGCGCCGCGACTGTACCTCACTCGAACAGTAAGCGTTCCGACCGACCATCCGTCGATCCCGTTTTTGAACATGGATTCGAGGCGCTCGTCGCAAAGCGAGGTTGAGTTGGCAAAATCCATTCGCGACACAGAGTCCATTCCTTTTGATTCGGCGCATGCCCGGTCCGTGCCATGATACAGGGAAGTGCGAGACGATGCTAAGGGCGTGGGTGGAACTGGGTGTGGACTCGTTTGAGCTGTGCTTCGTCCACGTGGGTGTAGACCTGGGTTGTAGTAACGTCGGCGTGACCCAGCAGTTCTTGGACGATGCGCAGATCTGCGCCGCCAGCGAGCAGATGCGTCGCGAAACAGTGGCGAAGCGTGTGTGGCGAAAGCGGGTTGTCGATCCCAGCTGCGTAAGCATACTTTCGCACGAGTCGCCACATATTGGTTCGATCAAGCCGGCGACCTGTCCTCGAAAGAAAAATGGCGTCGCTGGTTCGACCAGCCAATAGTCGATCGCGGAGATCTTCGATATACTCGCCCACGGCTTCTCTCGCGGCACGACCCACCGGGACGATTCGCTCTTTTCGACCTTTCCCGAAACAGCGGACGTAGCCAAGCTTAAGGTTTACTTGTCCTAGATCCAAGTCTACCACCTCCGAAACGCGCATTCCGGTGGCGTACATTAACTCGAGAAGCGCTTTGTCGCGGAGGTAGAATTCGTCTTTTGGATCAGGAGCGTTTAGTAACGCCTCGACTTGCGAGTGATGGACGGTCTTGGGGATCGTGCGCCATTTTTTGACCGACTCGATCAGTGACGCGACGTCGCGGCGCATTACGCGTTCGGCGAACAAATGTCGCAAAAAGACCTTAATCGATGCGAGGTGTCGGGCGATCGACGAGACGGCGAGTCCGCGCTGTTGTAACGCGATGAGGTGCCTCTGCACTTCATCTATCGTGATGTCACCAGGCTCGACGTCGTCGGCGATCAAGAAGTCCCAGAACTCGTTGAGGTCGCGTTGATAGGCTGTGACGGTCGAACCGGCGAGTCCGCACTCGATAAACAAGTAGTCGAGGAAACGCTTTACCAAAGGCGCTGGTGCTTTGGGTTTATTCGCGGGTTGGGTTGCAACTAGCATTTCGTAAGCTCTTCCTCTCACTTCGGCGCGTGCGTCTTTATCACAAGTGACGCTCACTGTCACCAAATGCAGAAGTAGGACCCCCGCAAAGGCGCTCGCCGCTCTCCTTTGTTGGCATCTATTGTACTCCAACGCGAGTTGAGGTCCAAGGGCTGCGGGGTTTTACGGGGCACGCCGAAATCGTTCCAGCAGGGACAATATCGGACTCACGCCGAGTTCCTGTTTATCGCTGCTTCTCAAAGCGCCGAGTGTGACGAATTTCACGGTCCACATGTGGTATCTGCGCACAAATTGCGCCGCCCCAATAAGTTATTAGGAAAGTCGAACGAAGAGATCTGGACTGTCGTTTTTGGACCTCAACCCGCGAACCGATTCCCCGGGGTTTGACTGAATTCACTCTTCCCGCAAAAATGCTCGAACAATCGAAGGCGATCGTAGCCGGAGTGGCGGAATTGGCAGACGCGCGGGATTCAAAATCCCGTCCTGGCAACAGGGTGAGGGTTCAAGTCCCTCCTTCGGCATATGTTGAGGATCGTGGGGTTCGGATCTTGGTGGCCGTTTAGACTCCCGAGCCTAGTCCGGACCCTTCGTTCCTAGACCGGAGTCAGGCGGACCAATCGCTCGGCTGGAGGCCGCGGTTTTACTCGCTTTCGCCACAAGTTTCCAAATGCGCGAGCACTAAGCGGATTTCTCCGTACGAGACGCTTTCATTGAGGTGTTCATAAATCGGCTTTAATAGTTTCGAGTCAACTTCGCACGCGGCGTGTGCGACTGCTTCGTAGTGCGCCTTGCTTATCCACTTCTCGATCGAAGCTGGTTGAGTGGATGCGACGAACTCACCTAAGTATCCGAACACTGTGGTTTTCGCGCGATCAAGAGAGGTGGCCACCTTGTCTACGGAGGCGCCTTTCTCGAATAGACTGAAGGCGGCGACTTTCGCCGGTGATTCCGTCGCTCTCATGACTGGCGTTGCTTGGTCCCGCGCGTTGTTGAAACTATTGGTCGAAAGGTCGTGTCGTTCGCAACACGAGACGACCTCATTGAGGAATTGTCGCCCATACTTTTCCCATTTCGCGTTACCGACACCGTGGATCTTTCTGAAGTTATTTTCGGTGGTGGGGCGGTTTCGGGCGAGTTCACGAAGCGTCCGGTCGCCGAAGACGACAAACGCTGGGACATGCTGCTTCTCAGCAATCTTGCTTCTCAGAGTACGAAGTTGGCCAAACAGCCCCTCGTCGACGCCATCCCACGAGATCTCCCCGGCGCGTGTCTTCTTGATTTCTTGTGAAGGCGGGCGGACCAACTGGACCCGTCGCTCGCCACGCATCACTTCCCAGGATGCCCGGTTGAGCGCTAGAACGGGTCTATCATCCAGGCTTTGCGACAAGAGTTCTTGATCAACAAGCTGGTAAATTAAATTCTTGATTGATTGCTTAGGCGTACCCTTAAGTAATCCATAGGTCGTCACCTGATCGTGCCCGCGCTTGCGTACCGCCTCTGTGTTTGCCCCTGTGAGAACGTCGGCTGTGTGGGCGACCCCGAAAGCGAAACCGCTCATCCTTTCCATGCGCGCGATGTTCGAGAGGATTTTTTGCGCCGTCTCGGTCGCATCTTCGACTCCTTCGGTCTCGTTAAGGCAGACGTCGCACGCTTCGCAATCATCCTTTGGGAATTTCTGACCGAAGTGCTCCGACAGAGCGCGGTGGCGACATTGTGGAGCGCTGCAGTAGCGTCGGACTTGCTCAATCAATTGCTGATGGGCCGCCACGACCTCGGCGGATGCGTCAGCTTCCGCCGCGCTCTTGGCGATCAGCGCTTTCCATCGTATCGGGTCCGCCGCGGAATAAAACAAAACGCACTCAGCCTCAAGTCCGTCACGTCCCGCTCGCCCGGTCTCCTGCTGATAATGGTCGACTGACTTGGGCATTGTTGCGTGAAGAACGCATCGCACATTGCTCCGGTCGATCCCCATCCCAAAGGCAACAGTCGCTGCCACAACATCCAGCGATTCGTTCGCGAAGGCTTCTTGCGTTCTTAGTCGATGCTTGGCGTCTAGGCCCGCGTGGTAAGAGGCTGCGTTGACGCCTGCTTTCCGTAAGGCCGCGGCCATCGCTTCGGTGTCCTTGCGACTCAAGCAATAGACGATCGCGCCCTCGTTCTTGTGTCGCCTGAGTACTTCGACGGTCTGCGCATAGACGTCTGTCCTAGGTACGATTCGGTACGTCAGGTTCGGGCGATCGAAAACGCCTACGAGCATCGCAGGGTTTTCTAGTTGCAACTGGACGGCGATATCTTCGCGAACGCGCTGTGTTGCGGTTGCGGTGTAAGCGTGGACGCTTGCTTTTGGGAAATCTTGTTTCAAGAGGGCGAGCTGGCGATATTCGGGACGAAAGTCGTGCCCCCACTGACTGATGCAGTGGGCTTCATCGATCGCAAACGAGCGAATGTCGAGTTCTCGGGCAAGTCGCAAGAAACTCGAAGTCAATAGTCTCTCGGGTGATACAAAAATGAGTCGCAAGTGTCCGTCGCGGAGGTTCTGAAAGGTCTCGGCGTTCTCGGCTGGCGTGTGTCCACTATGGATTGCGGCGGCGGGGTAGCCGCAGGTGAGCAGGCCGTCTACCTGGTCTTTCATCAATGAGATAAGCGGCGAAACCACAACGTGGGTGCTATCGCTAAGCAGGGGCGGTACTTGATAGCACAGGGACTTCCCGCCGCCCGTTGGCATGACGACGACCGAGTCGCGGCCATCAAGTGACGCCTGAATCGCTTCTTCCTGAAGTGGCCTAAGCGCGTCGAAACCCCAGTAGCTGCGGACTTGTTCAAGGATTTGTGAGAGCAGAGAACCCAATTCGACCACCTTCGTTTACCGCGCCAGACGACCCATTTGTGCGATTCCGTTTGCGACAGCGTATCGACAGGGCGTTCTTCGACAAGTTTTTAAGGACCATACTTGGCGGTGGGGCGATTCATTGCGGCACATCGATCGAATGATTGTCATACTTGTAACATTCCTGGGAAGCGTTGGGACACCGATTCGGGACAAAACGCCATTCTCCGGGTATGGTCTCTGTGGTCGCTATCGCTCGGGCTGGCGGTTTCGTGGAAATTATGGGGGATCGTTGTGTCCATAGCGAGAGGGCAGAGATGTTGAATCCGGATCCAGCAGCCATCGTCAAGTTGATTCTTGTTGGAGTCGCGATCGGCGCTCTCCCATTTCTCGCGGCGACGCCGGTGTCTGCGTCTGGTACGTCCGTTCGTAAGCCGCTACCCGGACCCGATGAGATCAAGAAACTCCCCAAAGATGGCGGACCCAACTACAACCGACTGATCTTCGAGAAGAGTCCATACCTACTTCAGCATGCCGCAAATCCTGTGAACTGGTACGCGTGGGGCGAAGAGGCTTTTGAAGCAGCCCGCAAACAGGATAAACCTATTTTCCTCTCTATCGGATACTCAACCTGCCACTGGTGTCATGTCATGGAGCATGAGTCTTTTGAAGACAACGAAGTCGCTACCGTCATGAACGCGCATTTCATTGCTGTCAAAGTCGATCGCGAGGAGAGACCTGACATCGACAACGTTTTCATGAAGGCATGCCGAGCGCTGGGTAAGCGTGGGGGTTGGCCCCTGACGATCATGATGTCCGCGGACAAGATTCCGTTTTTTGCCGGAACGTATTTCCCCAAAACGAGCAGGTTCGGTCGCGAAGGAATGATGGAGCTCATCCCTCGGATTGGAGAGGAATGGCGTAATGGGCGTAACGGGTTGCTGGATGCGGGGAAAAAGGTGCTCGCTCGCATCAAACCGCGCGTCAGTAACCGATCCGGAGCGGACCTCGACGAGTCCGTCTTGGCAAAAGGGTTTTCGCAACTCAGCCGGAGCGTTGATTCTGTCAATGGCGGTTTCGGGAAGGCGCCGAAGTTTCCAACGCCTCATCGACTCAGCTTCTTACTTCGATACTGGCGACGGAGCGGCGATCCGGTTGCGCTGAAGATCGTCGAGCAGACGCTGCAGTCCATGCGTCGGGGCGGTATTTACGATCATATCGGGTTTGGGTTTCATCGCTATTCGACGGACGCGAATTGGCTTGTGCCTCATTTCGAGAAAATGCTTTACGACCAGGCGATGTTGGTGATCGCTTTTGTCGAGGCCTACCAGGCAACAGGGAAAACAGAATACGCAGACACAGCGAGAGATGTCCTCGACTACGTTCTTCGGGACATGACCGATGCGAAAGGCGGGTTTTACTCGGCGGAGGACGCGGACAGCGAGGGCGTCGAGGGTAAGTTCAATGTCTGGTCGGCTGATGAAGTCCGGAAAGTGCTCGGGGGTGACGCGGACCTGTTTATCGAAGCGTACAACATTTTTCCCGGGGGTAATTTTAAGAATCCTCACACACCACCCACGACGAACATTCCGCACCTCACGCAGACGTGGTCTGAGTTGGCGGCGGAATTCGGGATGGGCGAGGCTGATCTTCGCGGTAACCTCGAAGCGTCTCGATTGAAACTGTTTGCCGTGCGTGAAAAGCGCATCCATCCATATAAGGATGACAAAATCTTAACAGATTGGAACGGTCTGATGATCGCGGCGATGGCGAAGGCTGCGCAAGCGCTCGAAGCTCCGGAATACGCGGCTGCTGCCCAGCGTGCGGCGGACTTCATCTGGGATCATGTTCGAGATTCGCGCGGGCGACTGCTCAAAAGGCATCGCGGAGGCGCCTCGGCGCTGCCCGCTCATGCGGCTGATTACGCCTTTATGATTTGGGGTCTACTCGATTTATACGAAGCGAACTTTGATGTTGGGAATCTAAAGCGTGCGATCGAGTTGAACGACCAGCTTCTTACGCACTTTTGGGACGACCCTGCCGGCGGACTATTCTTCACCGCGGACGATAGCGAACCACTTCCCGTGCGGTCGAAAGAAGTGTATGACGGCGCGATCCCCTCTGCCAACTCCGTCGCCATGTTGAATTTTTTGCGGATCGCACGAATGACGGGCGACACCTCGCTCGAAGAAAAAGCGGCAGCCATCGGGCGTGCGTTCTCGGCGGGCATCTCAGGCGGTCCCTCGTCTTACGCGCAGTTGTTATGTGCCCTTGATTTTGGTGTTGGTCCTAGTTACGAGGTCGTCATCGTCGGTTCCCGCGATAGTGAAAGCACCAAGGCAATGATTTCGTCGCTACGAAAGACGTTTGCCCCAAACAAGGTTGTGCTGTTTCGCCCCGACACCGATTCTCCAGAAATAACCGAGATCGCGACGTTCACCAAAAACCAAAAGGCCAAGGGCGGTACGGCGACAGCCTATGTATGTCGAAATCACCGCTGCAAGTTGCCCACAACAAACCCGAGTTTTATGGTTGAGAACTTGCTTGAAAAACCCGCAGCCACCAAGAAGGTCAAAGAGGCGGGGAACTAATCTCGGCGCCATCGACGGATAGAATTCATGAAAGCAATTGAAGTAACGCTACGCAATCCGCATCTGGTTGTTGTACTCGTACTTGCGACCGCGGTCGTCGGTTTTCGGGCGATGATGGACATTCCCGCAGACCTTCTTCCGCAGTTCGAAACGCCGGCGGTGCAGATCGTGACGTTCTATCCGGGCATGCCGCCAAAGGTGATGGAAAAGGACATCATGAGTCGCCTCGAGCGGTGGACCGGACAGTCTGTCGGTATCGAGCATCAAGAGGCGAAGGCGATGCTCGGCGATTGCATCGTCAAGGACTTCTTTCGCGAGGATATCAGCTTCGACACAGCGATGTCTCAGGTCACGTCGTACGCGATGTCGGATATGTTCTACCTGCCGCCGGGGACGATCCCGCCGATGGTCATGCCTTTCGACCCGACCGCATCGGTACCGCTTTGCTTGGTCGGCGTGTCGAGTCCGACGATGTCGGAGCAGCAACTCTACGACGTGGCGTACTACGAATTAAGAAACAAACTACAGGCGATCCAGGGAGTTATTGCGCCTGCAGTCTATGGCGGTGTTCTCAAACGGATTCTCGCCTACATCGATCCGATGAAGCTATCGGTTCGCGGGCTCGCACCGATGGACATCGTTGACACGCTGAACAAACAAAGCGTGTTCATCCCAACGGGCAACGCGAAGATCGGAGACATCGATTATCAGATCGTTTCTAACGCGATGACGGAGACGGTCGAGGAAATGAACGAGTTCCCGGTCAAGGTTGACGGCGATTCGGTCGTTTTCATGCGCGACATCGGCGAGGTCAAGAACGCCAGTCAGATTCAGTCCAACAAGGTCCGCATCAACGGACGCACGATGGCCTACATTCCGATCTATAGACAACCGGGCGCGAACACCCTTGAGATCGTTTCCTCGATCAAGGAGAAGCTCCAGCGAATCGGCTCTCAACTCCGCGAAGAAAAACCTGAGGCGAAGGACCTTGTACTCGGCGTCGTCATGGATCAGTCGCTGACGGTGCAAAAGTCGGTGAAGTGGCTTCAAGTGTCAGCTGCGCTGGGGGCGATCCTCGCCGGGCTTGTAGTCTTGGTTGCGCTTTGGAGTTTGCGCCTGACGTTCATCGTCGTTCTTGCGATTCCGCTTTCGATTCTTGTGACACTGATTGGACTGTTCTATACCGGGGATACGCTCAATAGTATGACGCTTGGAGGGCTGGCACTGGCGATTGGCATTCTGGTTGACCAGTCAATTGTCGTCCTTGACAACATCGTGCGTCATCTTGACATGGGCAAGACCAACGAACAAGCCGCCCTCGATGGTACTCGCGAGGTCTCGCTGCCGGTGCTTGTTTCGACAATTACATTTATTATTGTCTTCTTCCCCGTTGTCTTTCTCACGGGAATTCCACGGTTCTTGTTTGAACCGCTTGCCCTTACGGTTAGCCTCGCCGTCGTCGCGAGTTATTTGATTGCGATGCTGGTGATCCCGGCGTTTTCTGCGAAGTTATTGCGCCGCCGACAGCAGGATGAAGGTACTAAGCGAAAGAGTGAAGAGCGACGAGTCGCGTTCTCAGGCCTGTTTGGAAGAATCATCGCATCCCGCCACGTCGTGGTCCTCGCGTCGTTCGGTTTGGTGATCGCGGCTGGGTTTATTGGCTGGACGGGTTTAGGACGCGAGCTGTTTCCGCCCGTTGATTCGAACCAGTTCATGATCAACGTGCGGTTGCCGTCCGGGACTCGCATCGAAAACACCGAAGCGGTCGTTGCCGAGATCGAAAAGAACATTACGGATCTCGTCGGCTCGCCGGACCCGGATTTTCCCGAGGCGGAAAAAGACGCGGACTCGAACTTGGTGATCCTGATTTCGAACATCGGCGTTCTCATGGATTGGCCCGCTGCGTATACGCCCAACAACGGACCGATGGACGCGTTCCTGCTTGTACAGCTAAAAGGCAAGTCAGGACACCCAAACACGTTCGCGACGGTCGATACGTTGCGTGAACGGTTGAATCGAGAGTTTCCCCAGGCGAATTTCGCGTTTGACACGGGCGGGATGATGACGGCCGCGATGAACTTCGGTTTGCCGTCGCCGATTCAGGTTCAGGTGCGCGGTAGCGATTTGAACACGTCGATGCAAATCGGGACTGAGATTCTCCAGATCGTGCAATCGGTACCCGGTACGACGGACGTTCGTATCGCGCAGCGAATGGATTATCCGCAGATCGGTATCGATGTGGACCGTGTCCGAGCGGCGCAGCTAGGGCTCACTCAAGACGACGTGATTAAGAACGTCGTTACGGCGCTCAACTCTAGTATCGGATTTGATCCCGCTTTTTGGATTACGCCAAGCGGTGGTCACTATTTCATTGGTGCTCAATACGCTGAGGCGGACATCAACTCATTGGAAACCATTCGCGATATTCCGATTAGCGGCGCGAACAGCAAGGTACCCGTTCCGCTTCGAAACGTGGCAGATTTCTATCGTTCAACGGGACCGGCGGTTATCAATCACCACAACATTACGAAAGTCATCGACGTCTACGCGAACGTTGCGACCGGGGTCGACGCGGGTTCGGTCGCAGAAGAGATCGAGCGGCGACTTGCAGAGTCCACGGTGCTCGCGCCGAAGGCAGAGACCGATGCGCGAGGAACTTTCTACGGGGTCAACGGCGACTACGCGGGTCGCGGTTATTCGTTCAAGGTCAAAGGCGAGACGGAGACGATGAGAAATGCGTTTTCCCAGTTCGCCGCCGGTCTCGGGATCGCCGCGATTCTGGTTTACCTCGCGATGGTAGCCCAGCTTCGATCGTTCACCGTTCCGTTTATTATTATTTTGAGCGTCCCGCTTGCACTCGTTGGAGTGGTCGCAGCCCTGTTTGTCACGGGGACGAATCTGAACATCCCCGCGTTCATGGGAATTATCATGATTACGGGGATCGTTGTTGAATACAGCATTATTCTCCTTGAATTCGCCGACAAGCGCGTGCGCGAAGGCGTCCCCGTTCGCAAAGCTATCGAAGAGGCGACGTTCATTCGACTTCGCCCGATTCTGATGACGTCCTTAACAACCTGGCTGGCGCTGATCCCCATGGCGATCGGAGCAGCCGGCGGCGAGGCGAACGCTCCCCTGGCACGAACGATCATCGGCGGCGTCTTGGCAGCGACGCTGCTTTCGCTCATCGTGATTCCTTGCATGTATGTGATGGTCAAACGCGCACCGGAAGGTTCCAAGGCGGTGGCGTCGTGATACGAGTCTCTTGACGATATGGAAACAAAGATGAAAACCTCAAGAACCGCAACGACTCATCGGCATATCCCCGTGATAACGACCTTTCTGGTCGCATTGTTGTCGTTGTTTTTTGCGCAAGCGCGCGCGATCGGACAACAAACCAAACCAAACACAGCCGTCAGAGCGGAGGTCGTGAAACCCGCAAGTCGTCCGCTTCTACGTAAGGTGACGCTTCCGGGGAGTATCCGGGCTGAAGAATTGGTCGATCTTTATTCGAAGGCAAGCGGTTTCGTTGGATCGATTAACGTAGACATCGGAAGTCGCGTCAAAAAGGGCGATGTTCTTGTGCAGATCGACGTGCCCGAGATGCAGGACGAACTGCGTCAAGCGAAATCGTTGGTCCAAGCCAAAGAGGCCAAGGTCAGTGCTCTTCAAGCGAAAGCAGGACACGCGGAGCAAGAGATTCTGACAGCTTCTGCCGACGTTCAGCAATACGAAGCGAAGTATACGCTTAGTCAAATGAATCTGAAGCGCAAGCAGGAACTTCGCGAAGGCAACGCGATCCCCGAGCAAGTACTCGATCAGGCGCAGAGCGATCACGCAGTGGCTGGGGCGCAGGCGGAGATGGCGCGGATCAACGTTGCCGCCGCCCGCGCACAGAAACAAGCAGTAGAAGCTGATGTAGAGGTCGCCAGGGCGGACGCAGGCGTGGTTCGCGCCGACGTAGCAAAACTGCAGACGCTGATGGCGTACGCCCAGATCAAAGCGCCGTTCGACGGTTTGATTACGATGCGTAACATCGATCACGGCGCATTCGTGCGCTCAGCCGCTGAGGGTGCCACCATGCCGCTGCTGCGAATCGCCATGAACGATCGCGTGCGCATCGTCATGGAGATTGCCGAGGGGGATGCGCCTTATGTTCGTGCGGGAACGGCTGTCACCGTCACGATCGCCGCGCTCGGCGGCGACCCGATCTCCGCGACCATCGCTCGGACGGCGGGTGCGCTCAATCCGAGTACACGCACCATGCGAGCGGAGGCGGACCTTGATAACGCCGACAATAGGTTGACCGCTGGTATGTACGCGATCGTCGCGGTGAATCTTGAGTCCAAGCAGCAAACGATGATGATCCCGTCCAAGGCAATTCGCACCGTAGGAGAGGATACGGTTGTGTTCGTGATTGATGGCGGCGTCGCGACTGCGAAGCCGATCACCATGGGATATGACGACGGGATCTGGGTTGAAGTGCTATCGGGACTCGACGGAAGCGAAGCAATCATCACTGCCACCAACGGTGCGGTTACCATCGGGATGGCGGTCGCTGCTGTGCAGGCTGGTCTTTGATTCGCGCGATCATCCAAGGGAGTGGAATAATAATGGCAAACTCAAACATTTCTTGTTGCACCGTACCTGACGATCGTCGTTCCGATCCGCGAACAGCGAGGAGCATCAGACCGCATCAGCTGCGCGACTATCGCCTGCTGCTCGCGCTGTTCACGCTTGCCTTTGTTCCGATTGGCTGTCAAAAGCCGACGATGGACCTCCTGCCGCCTCGTCCGAGTCTTGCTTCCACGGAAGTTACCGGCGACCATGAACCCCTTCGTCTCGACGCCTCGCATATTCGCCCAATGTACACCGAGCTGCTTCCGATCGACTTATCGACGGTCGCTCGCGTTGCAACGGCAGAGAACTTTGACATTCGCCTCGCTCGGTCCGCCGTTGAAGCGTCACTCGGTCAATACGAGAGCACCGTTGGCAGCGCCTTCCCAGCGATCGTACCTACCGCGGTTTTCGAGCATGTCGAGGGAACAGTTCGAGCGACCGAGGGCAATCTCGTCGGCGTCGGTTTTGATACGTTTCAGGCTTCGGCTGCGATCCAGTGGGTTGTCAATCCGGGGCGCGTCATCTACGACATCGTCGCCGCTAAGAAAAGGCTTTACGCTTCCGAGCGTCAAGAGCAGGCTGTTATTCAGAAGACGCTTCGGCGGGCTGTCGTTGGGTATTACTCGCTCGCGTTTGCCCAAGCGAGCGTTTCCGCCGCGAATCAAGGTGTGATCGAGGCAGACGAGCTGCTTCGCATAACCAAAATTCGTGTGCAGACCGGAACCGGCGTCCTTGCTGATGAACTTCGGGCGGACGCGAGACTAGCTGAGCGAAAGCAGGATCTCGTCTCCGCGCTCAACAACCTATACCGCGAGTCGGTCGCATTGTCGTTGACGTTGCATCTGGATTCCACGGTGACGCTCTTGCCGAGTGCGAGCGAGCTTCCGCCGATCGGGCTCGTTCGCGACGATCTTGAGATTGATGAATTGCTCGGTTTCGCCATGGCCTTCCGGCCAGACCTCGAAAGCTTCCGGCAGATCGCCCAGGCTGCTGAGGCTGACGCGGGGAGTACATGGTGGAGCGGATTCGGCCCCGAACTTGCGCTGAGTTATCAATACGGCGGGATCATGGCCCAGGCTGATAGTGTAGAAAGCGCCGAAGGCATCCCGTCAAACCTCATCGTGAATCCCGGATCGGCGAACGGCTCATTTTCTGGGAATCCGGTCGCCAACGGGTTCATTCGCGAAGGCATTTCGAGGGGGTCAAAGCGGCTAGATGGTCGCGATAACAAGAGATACGGATTCAGTGACCAACAGCGAGGAAGGGCGGGCGTGGGTTGGCGTTTGAGTCTCGCGACGTTTGGTCAAGTAAAGTCAGCCAACGCCGCCAACCAGCAAGCGATTATCCGGGCCGAGCAAATGCTCGACATGGTTCGCGCCGAGGTCGTCACCGCCGCCCAGATGAGCAAGACTCAAGAACAATTAGTCGCCTTAGCTCGCCAGCAGGTGACGTCCGCCGAAGAAGCACTGAGACTTAGCGAGGCGAATCTCAGCGCGGGTGCGATGACAACCCTCGACGTTCTCCAGGCTCAAGACGCCGCAACCCAGGCAAGACTTCGATACGCTCGCGCTGTTGTTGGGTACAACCAGTCGCAGGTGAACCTGTTGGCTTCGCTGGGATTGTTGTCAGAAGAGTCGCTTTTGCTACAAAACGACTCTTAGTTGTTCAAGGTTAAATCCTGCGAATCGCAGACAGATCGGACGCACTATCGCGGGTCCGGCGGTCTCAGAATCGACAGATACGCTTTCCACGGTCCAACCTCATTCTCAAGCTGAAATGCCATCGCTTTCGCCATTTGTGAGATATGGTTGAGATCGTGAACCACCCACGCGGATAGCAATTCGCGAAGCTTTACGCCTCCAAGCGCCGGATGCAATCCGCGACTGTTGAGTTGCTTTTCAGAAAGATTCATCGCGAGGAGCGACTCGATATTCTCGGCACGAAGTCGTCCAAACTCGGCCAACAAATCGGAGATCTTTTTTCCTTGACTGTCCTTCACCTGCGCAAAGCGATCGAAGGGCTCAAATGGTTGTGACTCACCATGTTCGAGGACGATTCGCATGCGCGGAATCCAGTCCGTTCTCTCGCCGTGAATCAGATGCCCCACAATGTCAAACGCGCTCCAAGTGTCCGCGCCGTAGTTGTTTTCAGACCACTCCTGACTCAGGCCACGCAACATCATTTTCAGCACGTCGGGCGTGTTGGATAGAATCTCAACCGTCCGTTGTACGGAGTACTCCACCACGCTTCCTTTCACCAGTCCGTATTCTGATGTTTGAACTGTTCGACGCTTCGGCGTTTCCTACGACGACGGCTTATCCTCACTCGGCTTTTCCGCATCCTCCGCGGGCGTCTCAAGGATATACCGATCGAACCACGCGACGTCCCATTCCATCTTCGCTTTGCGGTGCTTGTACGTTGTTAGCCCGTGACCTTCGCCGGGGTAGACGACCAGTTCGGTGGGAACGTTGAGGTATTGTTTGAGTCCGCGATAGAGAGTCTTCGAGTGTGCGACGGGAACTCGTGCATCATTTTCGCCAACGTGAATGAGTGTCGGCGTCTTGACCTTGTGCAGGTTATACAGCGGCGACCCGGCTCGGTACTCATCGAGATTCCCCCACGGTTGTGCGCCCTTCATGAAATTAATCACGTGGCCTGGCGTGTCTTCGACGCCCCATTGAATGACTTGATCGACAACGCCCGCACCGCTGCTCGCCGCCTTGAATCGGTCGGTCGTCGTTATCAAACAGTTCGTGAGAAACCCGCCGTTGCTCCAGCCCATCACGCCAAGTCGATCCGCATCGGCCACACCGCTCGCGACGAGCGAATCAACGCCCGCAAGAATGTCTTGCACCTCGATGTCATTCTCGTGGCCAATCAGATCGATCATGAATTTGTCGCCGTATCCGGTTGACCCGCGATAGTTGGGACTAATGACCGCGTAGCCTTTCGCTGCGAGCATGGTCCGCCCGTAGATCCAAAAGCGCATCCGAAACTTGCTGGCTGAGGTCGGTCCGCCGTGAATTTCGACCACCATCGGAAGCGGGTCGTCACCTTTCTTGTAGTCCGGCGGTAGTTCGAGAACGCCCTCAACCTGAGAACCATCCGGCGCTTCCCATTGCACGAGTCCAATCTGCGGAAGTTTCCACGTATCGACCTGCGGGTTGACCTGCGTCAGTCGATCGAGCTTCCCGTCATTTCCCACAAGATAGACGTCCGGCGGATCGGTCAGCGTGCTCGTGATGACGGCTTGTGTCTTGCCGTCGGGGGAGAAGTGATAGCTATCAACAGTAATGTCGCCCGGCGTTAGCGTCGTAAACGAGCTCTGCGTTCCGCCGCGAACGTTGGTGATGGCATACACCCGCGTTCGCGCATGGTCGTCACCTTCAAAGCAGAGGTCGCGTGTTTCTCCTCGCCAGCGCAGTGTTCCCCCAACGACCGAAACAACGTCAGGGCGCTTCAGCTCAGCGAGTTTTGGAGAGTCTCCCATCCACTCTGCCACAAAAATCTGCGTAGGAAACCCATCGAATGAGAGCGTAAATCCTAGCGCCAAGCTATCCGCCGACCACGCGATATCGTCAAGCCATCCATATGGCGACGCATGTGAAGCGCGCCAACCGTCTTCGGTCACGATGCTGACTTCCTTCGTCTCGGCATCGTAGACGTCCACGCGCGACCAACCCTCGTTGTGGACGAGTTCGTTGTCCGGCGTCGTAATCATCCCAATGCGGCGCTCGTCGGGCGAGACTTTCATGGAACCAACCACGCGATCTTCGTCGATGATTTTTTCCGCGCGCCAGTTGACTAGGTCGAGCTTCCAGATCTGCGTGTACTTCGAGATTCCGTGGCCGTAGGTCAACGTGGAGTGCGAATCGCGCATCTCCTTCCACTCATCCTCCTTGCCTTCGTGGGTGACGGCGTAGTAGAGAGATTTTCCGCTTGACGATAGTTGATATTGTCCCACGCCGTCTTTCACGCGAGTGACAGCCGTCGGTTCGCCGCCAGTGGGCGAGATTCGCCAAACTTGTCCCTTACCATCGAGTGGCGGCTTTTCCTCGCCGGCGCGCTTGTGGCCTGCTTTGTAGTAGATGAATTTTCCGTCGGGGCTCCACTGGATGCTGCCCTCGTTCGCTTTGTCGAAGGTGAGTCGGTTCGGTTGCTTCGTCGCGGTGTCAACAACCCAAAGGTCGGTGTTTCGGCGATCCTCCGGCGGTTCCCAACGTGTCTCGGTGAAGGCGACGGTCTTACCGTCCGGTGAAACCGCGACGCTGCTGACAACGCCGATAGTAAAGTAGTCTTCGGGTTCGATGTCGTGGTCCCTCACCGGCGAATCAGCGTCCGCGAGCGGCGAGAACAGTAGCGAGATCGAAATTGCGATGAAAAATAGACGAATCACGGATCCACCTCCTATGGGGATTGGGAGTCAAAAACTCAATCACATGGAGCAGTCGAACGACCGCAAATATCAGGCGCCTGCGCTCCACCTCGCACCGCTGTGTCATTTTGCGGGGATTGTGGACACAGGACAAGCGGTGGGGCCGTGCGATTTTGGGTTCATCAGGCGTTGCTCCCGGCGAAACAGCCACTAAACTAATGCCGCACGGGCGGAAGATGTCGCCCAAGACATTTTCGTGCACCGGGAGGAGTGGCCGAGCGGCTGAAGGCGACGGTTTTGAAAACCGTTTGGCGGGAAACCGTCACGGGGGTTCGAATCCCTCCTCCTCCGGTGGTTGGGACGGTACTGTTTGGGGAAAGGATCCAATCCGATGAGGTTTACGAACCGGCGATCGTCTCGTCTCGCGTTTTTCGCGGCTACAGCTCTTCTACTAAGCTTTCCTCCGGCCACCGCCCGCTCTGCCCCACCAGAGGTCAATGGAAGGGTCGAGCAAATCGGAGAGTTCCGCCTGCTCCGCGTCTGGGGGACGCCCGAGGAGATGGGGTTCGCTCACGGGTATCTATTAGCTGATGGCGTCGTGACCGTGATCAATGCGTCATGCGATTCGCTCGCGAAACAGGGTCGCGCTAGCTTCGACGACGTTCTTGCTCAAATGCTTCCGTTCGTGGAGATTCCGGAACGCTACTTGCGTGAGCTCAAAGGCATCATTGCCGGAATGAAAGCCAGGAAGGGATCGCTCCCAACTCTAAAGGCGCTCGGACGACCGATCCGGCTCGATGATTTGATCTTCCACAACGCGGGCGACATGATTCGCGCGTTCGGTTGTTCTGGGTTTACGGTCTGGGGCGACCAGGCAGGCCCACTCGGCGTCATGACGACCCGGAACTTCGATTACCCCATCGCTAGTCCAGCGATGCACGCGGAGCACCTTCTGATCGTTCGGCAACCCGAGGGCAGACGACAAGTCCTTAGCATCGCCTGGCCAAGCTATCTTGGGACGTTCACTGGGTTGAACGACGATGGCGTTAGCGCTTTTATGCATGATGGAACTGGCGGCGCGATCCGAAAACCCGACCGAAAACGTGTGCCGCTTCCGTTGGTTCTCGCCGATGCTCTTGAACGCAGCACCAAGAGCGACGCTGCCAAAAACATAAACACATCGCTAAGGACTTTGCAAACGTACCCATTTAGCTACATGGTCCGGGTCGCCACCTCCCGAGTTGAGGATGACGTCCCGGCCCATGTGTTTCGGATCGACAAGAGCGGCGTCGGCGAGAATCCGCTAGGTATGAATCGATGTATTACCACAAATCATTATCTCACCCGAAATGGAAAGCCAGCAGCCCAAGCTTACAAAGGCTCCCTCTCGCGATATCAGAAGCTCGAAGACCGACTTTCGACAACCATGACGCGTGAAGCCGCGTGGGCAGCCCAGGCGGTCGTCGCATCGGACAATCAGGATTTTCCAACCCTCCATACGTTAGTTGTTTGCCCGGAAAAGCGGCTCATCGATCTTGCTTTCGCCAAGTGGAAGAGCGGGAAGGTTGTCCCTGCAACCAAGTTCAACCCAACGACCATCAATTTCGACGAGCTATTCCCGAAACAACCCGACCCGTAGTCGCAAAGCAAGATACTACCCAGCCTCACCCGCAAGTGTTGCCGGTTGAACACAAGATTCTGCCCGAACGAGGTATCCCAGGAAACCGCGCGTGCAGTGACCGACCGTCGCCTCGATTGCTACACGGCAACCTTCCACGTCAACAGTCCAAACCGAAACACTGTTCCCGACGCGTAGTCGTTTTCTCACCCAAGACGCGATGCCACTATCTGACACGTTGCGCAATCTTGCATTCGTAGTGCGTTGCGGAAGCGACGCTTCCATCCCATCAGTTCGAGGAAGGGAGGCCGTAAACCTCAGGATATGACGCTTGCCCATGTACGGATCAGTCGTCCCCAGTCCACGAGCCGCACGGAAGATCACTTGGAAATGATCCTGCTGCACTATGTCGAAACAAGGTTGGGCTACAAGCTTCTTTTTTTCCTCTACTTTCTTCTCGACCTTGCCGGTTCTCGGAATCGGAGTCCCCATCCTGTGAGACGCGCCCGGCTGTCAAGCGTTGGTGTAGGACTATATTCTGGGAAGGTCTTTGCAGGGAGGTGCGTTATGGTTGAAGAGTCTTAGTTCGCGCGTGGTCATTTTAGTCTACGGTTCCAAGTGGGATGTCGTAGAATCTTCAGCATGGGATGATGTGAAAGATGTGCTTACTCAGCGGCTTCAAATTGAAACTCGACACCAACGAGAAACCCCATAATTCCGCTCGTGCAGTGGCAAACCTTAGCAGGAAGCCAGTCCGTCGGAGTCCCGTCAACGAAGCTACGGACGAAGACCCGACGTTTGAGAGCGAGTCGCTTCTTCGCCCAGAAAGATAGGCCTCCTCTGGAGACGTTGTGCATCTTAGCCCAAGAAACGCGACCGTTTGCATTCGGATCGAAACTGAATTCGAGAGAGGTCGAAGACCGAAAACGCTGAGCCTTCCGCTTCCCGTCTATACCGTCCGACGACCCGGTCTCGCGAGCATTTCGAACAAGCCGGCGAACCAGAAGCTCTCTACTCTCCCGAGATGTTTCAGTTGTATTTGGCAAAAGTTCCCGGTCCATGCGACACCCCACGTAGAGACCCGCCTATACACACTAATATTACAATTTCTCTTTCATTGAGCAGGGCGGTACTGAGAAATGCTGAAATCATCACGAGTCCGAAAAATAACGGATTGTCGGATGGCGCAACGCGCGCCTGGCCGGCGTGGCGTCGCCAACACCACTGAGGCGCCTTCCTGGACCATCTTCCGCGAACGAGGACGAGCCTCACAGCAACCCCCTAAAAAAGGCCAAACTTACCGGACCCTCGCTTGCGCCTGCCGTTTCGTCACGTCCATCGAGTTCTATCGCGTCCTAGGGACGCCGCGACCCGCCAATGAAGAACAGCGGAATACCCGCCAAAATCATGCCCGAACCGAGCATGTTGAGCGGATCGCCTCAGCAGTACGCAAATCTCAGTCCCAGTCCAGCCAGGGGCAAGGCAAGGGCGACCCAGCGAAGTTTCCCCGTCATTTTTTCACTCCTGATTCATTCCCACGGTATATCGACCATCCAACCCCGGCCTGTTACATTTTGACATCGTTCGCACGCCCGGTAACAATATCTCGTCGAGTCGGAGTCCTAATGCGACGGATATGGGATTGCTTTCGGGACCGGGCTGAGATTCCAAAATGGATGGATTGATCAATCGTGAACAACGACAAACCCGCTGAGATGCGCGTTGAAATACTCAAATCAAAGCTGCACCAAGCGTGCGTCACACAGGCAGACCTTCACTACGAGGGAAGCTTGGGCGTCGATGTCGAGCTAATGGAAGCGGTCGGACTCTATCCGCACGAAAAAATCCTCGTTTCCAACATGAACAACGGCGAGCGCCTTGAAACGTACATCATCCCCGAACCATTCGGCTCGCGCCGGATTATCCTAAACGGGGCTGCAGCTCGCAAAGGGACCGTCGGCGACCGGGTCATTATCATGTCGTTTTGTCATGTGGATGAATCCGTTGTTCGCGAAGGCAAGCACAAACCGCGCGTCATAAGGCTTGACGAAAAAAACGAACCCGTCATGCCAATTCCCAAAGCACCGACGACCGAAGAAATCGCTGCCATGCTTGAAGACTAACGAAAGGCGAAGCCCTAAGTTCAAGTCCTTTGCCCTCCGTTGCCAACGCCGGTTCATGACGCTATCGCCACAATGACCGAACCAACAACCATTAAAAACGTCCTCGTCACGGGCGCGACTGGGTTCGTCGGTAGAAACATCGTCCGCGAACTTCTACTGCGTGGCTACAAGCCCATCTGCCTCGTGCGAGACGCTGCCAAGCTCCGCAAGCAGCACCCAACAGTCGATCCCGACAGAATCACCCCGATCATTGGCAGCTTGCGCGACGAGAAAGCGCTCCAACACGCCGCCGACCTTAGTCAAGCTGCGATCCACCTGGTAGGAATCATCATCGAAAGGCGCTTGCGGGGAAGAACATTCGATCGCATTCATGTACGCGGCACGATAAACGTCGCAAACGCCGCCAAGCGCGCTGGCATCAATCGTTTCCTCCACATGTCGGCACTCGGCGCAAGACCAGACGCCGTATCGAAATACCATCAGACAAAATGGACCGCCGAACAGTACGTCCGCGACACAGACCTCGATTGGACCATATTCCGTCCCAGTCTAATCCACGGACCAGACGGCGAATTCATGCAGTTGATGAAGCGGTTCACCTCCAAGCTCATCCCCCCAGTGATTCCGTATTTCGGTTCAGGCGAAGCGAAATTGCAGCCAGTTTATGTCAAAGACGTCGCAAGATCTTTCGTCGCAGCGCTAAAAAACGATGAAGCGATTGGCCAAGTAATCCCTCTTGGTGGACCTCGTCAATACAGCTGGAAACAGCTCTACACCGTGTGTCGAGCAATCATTCCAGAATCCAAACTCTGGAAACCGATCGTCTCTCAGCCTATCCCGATCGCCAAGCTTCTCGCCGCAATATCCGGACCACCCTTAGCCCTCGCCGAAATCGCGATCCCTTCGGTGGGCCTGCTGCGTTTCGATAAGGGGCAAGTTCAGATGTCACAAGAAGACTGCACCTGCGACCACACCGTTGCCGAGAAGTCACTGAGCATTACGATGCGAGACTTTGAGGAAGAGCTGGCGATTTACGCTGGCAGAATCAACTAAACAAGCAAAGCGAAGGACAGGGCTAATGTCCGAACAGCATCGACCGATCGTCATCATCATTCGCGACGGGTGGGGGGCGAACCCGCATCCAGAGTGGAATCACGCGAATGCAGTCCATCTTGCGAGAACCCCTGTCGATACCCGACTGATGAATACGTACCCCCATGTGCATATCAAGACATGCGGGAATGACGTCGGTCTTCCAGATGGCGTCGCCGGTAACAGCGAGGTAGGTCACCAGAACATCGGCGCAGGTCGAATTGTCGAGCAAGAACTCATGCGGATCACCGCTTGCATTCGCGACCAGTCATTCTTTGCAAACCCCATGCTAATTGAGGCATTCGCCAGAGCCAAGAAAACCGGTGGCGACGTTCACATCATCGGTCTAGTCAGCGATGGGCGTGTTCACAGTGACCCCGAACACCTCGAAGCCATTCTCGATTTAAGCAGAATGCTCAGCTTTCCCGGTGAGCGTGTCTTCGTCCACGCTTTCACAGACGGGCGCGATACATCTCCGAATAGCGGTATCCAGCACGTTGGCCGGGTCGAAGAAAAATGCAAACAGCTCGGAATCAATCCCGTCGCGTCAGTAATCGGACGATTCTATGCGATGGATCGCGATAACCGATGGGATCGAATCCAGGTTGCTTATCGTCTACTAACGCAAGGTCGCGGGAAGCAAGTCGCCAGCGCAGGCGATGCGATAAGAGATCACTACGACAACCCAACCACTCAGGACCAACAGGGCGACGAATTTGTCCCGCCAAGCATTGTCACACGAGACGGAAACCCAACCGCGACGATCAAGAATGGCGACACGGTCATCTTTTTCAACTACCGAGGCGACAGACCTCGCCAGTTAACCAAGGCGTTCACCTTCGACGAGTTTCCGTTTCAAACTCCGGGATCAACAAACGAGACCCTCGGATTTGATCGCAAAGAAAAGCTGGACATTCACTTCGTCACAATGACAGCCTACGAATCAGGTCTACCGGTGAGGGTCGCTTTCAAAAAACCGCCAAAGATGAAAAACATCCTCGGCAGGTGCGCCGCCGACCAAGGATTGAAGCAGTTCCGCTGCGCCGAAACGGAAAAATACGCCCATGTGACGTTCTTTTTCAACGACTACCTAGACGAACCATTTCCGGGCGAGGACCGAAAAATCGTCCCCTCGCCGCGTGACGTCACCACGTACGATCAGAAACCAGAAATGGCAGCGATTGCGCTAACCCAAGCAGTTCTCGATCGCATCGACGCAGCTAAGGACGATCTCATCGTCCTCAATTATGCAAACGGAGACATGGTTGGCCACACCGGAAATCTGAGCGCCGCGGTTCGCGCAGTCGAAACTGTCGACGAATGCGTGGGGAAGGTTGTCGAGGCTGTCATCGCGCGAGGCGGCGGACTCATTGTCACAGCAGACCATGGAAACTGTGAACAAATGATCGACCCAGAGACCGGGGGACTACACACGTCGCACACGAACTTCGACGTCGAACTCATTGTCGTCGATGATCGATACAGAGGGTGCTCGTTGCGCCAGGGCGGAAGACTCGCAGACATCGCCCCCACAGCCCTCACGATGCTTGCGCTCGAAAAACCAACTGAAATGACCGGCGAGTGTCTAATCCACAGCGAATGAATCCCACGCCGTTAATCCAGTGAACCGTCAACGGTTGCCGTGATGGCTACGCGGTCTTCTTGGGTGCCCTCGTTTGCAGTGTCCGCGCTATCTGGGTCCTCAGAACGAAAACGATCGAACTCGTCTTGATTTCGGATAAGCGCATCGACCACAACCGGGTCAAACTGAGTCCCAGAAGCTTCAAGAATCAAAGTAATCGCCTTTTCGTGCGAGATCGGCTCCTTGTAAGGCCTCCTTGTCGTAATCGCATCGTACGCGTCAGCTACGGACACGATTCGACCGACCAGCGGAATTTCCTGCCCCGAGAGTCCGTTCGGATAACCCGCACCGTTGTACCACTCGTGATGCGAACGCGCGATTTCCTCAGCGATTTCGAGCATCGCGAAGTTAGGAGACTGCAAACGCACGCTCCGAATCGTGTCCGCGCCGGTGTTTGCGTGCTTTTTTACGATCGCCATCTCCTCTTCCGTCAGCTTCCCCTTCTTCAAGAGAATACGGTCGGGGACAGCCACCTTACCGATGTCGTGAAGCGGAACACCTCGCTCAAGGTCATACAGCAACCGGTCCGAAATCTGATCGCGATAATCGGGTGTCTCACGAAGGGACGTCGCCAGAGTTACAGAGTATCTCGTAACCCGTTCGACATGACGGTACGTCGCGTCGTCGCGGTGCTCAGCCAGTTTTGCAAAAGCGATCATGATTGCGTCACGCGCACAGTCGCGGGCCTCAGCCGTCGCGATCCCATGGAGGGCCGTCGCAGCAACTCCGATTACAAGATCAACCGAGTCGAGGATCCGTTGGTCAAAAGAAAGCCCAGTAACGCGGCTCCCCACGGCAATGACCGCGCCAATCGAGTCCCGCACAGGAACAGCCACAAACAGTTGTGGAACCTTACCGTCAAACCAAGAATGCGTTTCGCCGCGCCGCGCCGGAGATGAAAGCTCGTCGTTCAAAACAACAGTCCGCCCAGTCGCCAGAACATCCGAAACAACCGAATCCGCAACCTGAGTGGATCCTTCAAATCCAGGATCAAACCCGGATGCAGCCTCCACTTCCACCGAATTGTTGCCTTTGCGCGGCACCAGCGCCGCGACTTGCCGGCATCCGGTGATCGCACCAATCGTCTCGACCGTTTCTTCTAGGACTTCCGCCCGAGATTGACGGTCAACAAGATCACGGCAAAACTCGAAGAGTAGCATCAAGATACGGGTCTGTTCGCCTCGGTTATCATAGCTTGCTGCAAGCGTTTGTCGGTCCGTCGATCGCTGCACCGCGTATCGAATACGTCGTTCGATCTCCGTCGGACACATACAAAAGGCGACGCATTCGTCAGCTCCGGCAGCCCCGAAATCCCGCAGATCATCAGGTGAAATCTCAGGACAGATAACGATCACAGGCGTGTTGCTCTCACCGGCCAATTCTCGAACGCAGCGCGTGAGTCTAAGAGCGCCCTCGTTGGGAAGGGATGCATCCAGAACGACTGCATCTGGGTGCGTTCGCGTGATAGATTCGAACGCCGCAGCTTCAGACGCTGTATCAGAAACCGAATATCCATCTGCCTCAAGAGTCGCGCGCAAGTTGAAACGCGCTGTTTGATCTGTCAGAACCAATAGAATTTGCCCAGAAGGACTCGTCGCTGGAAGAGAAGAATCGAATCCAGCAGCCGCGGCATAAGCGTCTTGTAACGCGGTCTCATTCGCCGCTGCATCTGGAATATCTTTATCGCAGCAGACGCGATTTCGACCTGATTGTTTTGCCGCGTAAAGGGATTCGTCAGCGATTCGTAGGACCGACTCCCAACCGTCGTCGCCAGACACCGCAGCCCCGAGGCTAATCGTCACGTGATTCGCCACCGTGCTCGCAGGGTGTTCAATTTCGAGTGCCGCGACAGCTGCGCGAACTCGTTCTCCCAGCAAGAGCGCCGATTCGAGATCCGATTCCGGCGCGAGAATGACAAACTCCTCTCCCCCATACCGTCCAACCACATCCGTCGTCCGGCAGCTTTTCGTTAGGCATTCAGCCACCGCTTCAAGACACCTGTCGCCAGCTTGGTGTCCCAGCGTGTCATTGTAGGTCTTGAACTGGTCAACATCGATCATGAGAATCGAATACGCCGACTCGTGTCGAATATGCCGGTCGTGTTCAGTTGTGACGCACTCCTCCCAAGCTCGTCGGTTAAAAAGGGACGTTAGCGAGTCGGTCCGAGCTTGTCGTGCAAGCTTGAGATTCGTCTCCGCAACCACCTGAGACATTTTCTCTAATCGAAGGTTACGATCGACCAGAGCGCTCTGGGCATTTTGAAGGCTGAGGTGGACGGAAACTCGGGCACGAACCTCGCTGAGACGAAATGGCTTGGTAACGTAGTCACATCCACCAACGGCGAACGCACGTTCGATATCTTCCGACTCGGACTTTGCCGTCACGAAAATAATCGGAATCTCTGAAGTCTCCGCGTCGGCCTTGAGAATCTCGCAGACCTCAAATCCGTCTCGCCCGGGCATCATGATGTCCAGAAGCAGGAGCGAAGGGTGACGCTCATGCACAAGATCAACCGCCAGGAAACCGTCGGCCGCTTCCCGGACGTCATACCCGTCCTTCTCGAAAGCTCGTACGAGAATCTTGCGATTCGTAGCATTATCGTCAACTACAAGAATATCGTGTTTCGTATTCATTCACTCGTCCCCGATCCCAGAGCTACTTTGTTCGCGCCCGAGATTCCCAACTCGTCTACAACAGTCCTCTTGTCCGGCGCGACACCACCTTCGGCACGTGGTAGCTGCAGTCGAACAATGAAAGAACTTCCGCAACCAGGCGCGCTCTCAACCCAGATCTCGCCACCCATCAGTTCGATGAGTTGTTTGGAAATCGCAAGACCAAGTCCTGTCCCGCCGTATTCACGAGTCGTCGCCCCGTCAGCTTGCGTGAAGCTCTCGAAGATCGCGCTCAATCGATCTGGAGATATCCCGATCCCCGTATCCTTGACGCAGACTCGAACAGTCGCCGAGTTTTCCGAAATCTTCTCGGGAACGGCACTCACGATGACCGATCCGCGCTCCGTAAACTTGACCGCGTTGCTCATGAGGTTCGTCATGACTTGACGAAGTCGATGCGGGTCGCCAATAAGGTCGCCGGGAATCTCTTCGCTAACTTCAGCGCTAAGCGTAATCGATTTCTCCCGAGCACCTGGCCCCAAAACGTCAAGCACCGATCGAATGCAACCCTTCAGATCCAAGGCAACAGACTCCAGCTCAAGTTTTCCGGCGCCAATTTTCGAGAAATCCAAGATGTCGTTGATCAAAACGAGTAGCGACTCAGAACACTCCATCACAATCTCAAGATTCTCGCGTTGTTCGTCTTCAAGATCATAGTCCAGGGCGATTTGCGTCATCCCAATGATCCCATTCATTGGTGTCCGGATTTCGTGGCTGATGTTGGCGAGGAATTCGCCCTTCGCCTTGTCGCCAGCCTCCGCTCGTTCTTTGGCGATACGGAGTTCTTCGACTTTCGCCTTCGCATCGGTAATATCTCGCGTCGACGCCAAATGGGCCACGACAGACCCATCCGCATCCCTGAGAGGAACGGCATGTGTTTCCATCCAGCGGATATCACCGCTGAGAATTCGGACTTCAAACTGAAGAGACAGTGATTCACCATCAAAAACGCGACGATTCAAATCCTTGAAAGCGCCGTGGTCTTGTGCGCAGATAAAGTCGTAGACTGAGGCACCTTCGATACTCTCTTCCGGATCCATTCCTAAGATGTTTCGCCCTGCAGGGTTCATCGCGATAACTCGCCCTTCCCGGTCCAAGGTTTTCACGCACTCAGGCTGTGAGGCAAGAACCGTACGAAGATGAAGCTCCTTCTCAGCAAGCGCAGCCGCGGACCGGGTGAGCTCCGAAGTACGCTCGCGAACTTGGTTTTCAAGATCCTCCGTGTTCTCGCTCAGAGCTTGCGCCATCCGATTGAAGGACCGCGATAGCACGCCGATCTCACCAACCGAGTTTTCGCTAGCACGATGGTCGAGATCGCCCTCCGCCAGGCGAGTCGTCGTTTCCACTAAGTCTTCAACAGGCAAGAGTAGCTGTCGGACGGCAAGCACAGTGATCCCTGCGCAAAGTGCAATCACAAGTGCCAACACCAAGAGGCTAAAAAGGATGTCAGAGTTTGTCTGCGCCTGAAGATCGTCGAGTCGATGCGTGATACTAACGGTTCCGATCGGAAGTCGATTGTCTAGATCAGCCTCCGAGTCCTCTCCGTCACCAAGGTCAAGTTCAATTACGTCACCGCTCAGCCAAACCGGCAATGTAACAAAGAGATAATCTGCCGTGCGTAATAATTCAGGTTTGGCGTCACGCTTCGGTGTCGTCGATAGAGGAAACTCGCATGAGCAATTGGCCGGGTCCGTATGCCCAGCGCGACAGAAAAGAGCGATCGCCTTCCCGCTTGAGTCATGAACGCGAACGTTCGAAATCTCGCTGTCGGGGGAAAGCGTCCGTACGATCCGAGTGAGCGCTTTCTTGTCGCCCAAGAGAATGCTCGGCTCGGCGTTGTAAGCGAGACTATGGCATTGCCGAACAGCTTCCTTCTCAAGCGTCGCAACGGCCTTTCCTTGCGTTCGCCAGACCAGTGCGGTCGTAATGCACACTCCCGTCCCGAGCACCAACAAGATGCAAAGGAGGATTGCTCTACCTTTAAGTCCAAACGCGCTCAGCATGAAACAGTTTCCGGGAGTTCGAGCACGCTACGATCTATGACCAGCAGCGTCGAAACCCCTCTCAAGACAATTCTTCTGGATCCTCAATCGATACAAGCGGGAACGCCCGCTCGACATTGATTCATCGGAAACCATCTAGACGTGTTCCAGAACCACCCAAATACCCGTGCGACCGATAATAACGACACCTATTGCCCGTCAAGATGGTACCTCAGTGACTCCGAGTGTCGCCCATAACAAAGCGAGCAACGCAACAAGCCGATAAAAATGAGATAGCACGCACCGTTCTAAAGGACGTGGCTGCTTGCAGATTCACATGACGCTTTTTTCATGGACATTAACTGTTTGAAAGTACTGTCGGAAACCAAGAGCTCCTGGCGCTCGATTTTGATACTTATCGCGCTCACGGCGATGACTTTTACAGCAGATTCCGCGCTCGCGAAGGGCAATCCGAAAACGAAATCAGTCGCAATCCTCTATTCAGCCAAAACCAGATACCTCAGCGCAGCCACAGCAATCGAAACGAAGCTTCGGTCTCAAGGACTTGATATACGCGCGATCGAGCTTCCTCCAAAGTCCAAGGGCAAAGAGTTCGCCGCTGCCGTCGCAGAATTGAAGAAGTTCAATCCGACCGTCGTAGCGACAGGCGGACGCGCCGCGACCGAAGTCGCGCTTGGTGAAATACCCAATGCAAAAGTCGTTTTCTTCATGGTTCCAAACGCGCTCGATGTCTCCTTCGATGATAGTAGTTCGCAAGGAGGCAGACAGATCGTGGGTGTTACGTCGGATATCGCCCCCGACGAACAGCTAAGATTGATCAAGAATCTCACCCCAGGAGTGACACGCCTGACGATTCTCGCAAGCGATCGAACCAAGAAAACCGCCACTGCGATTTCCCAAGCGGGTACCAGGCTCGGCGTCGAGCTCCAAGTACTGATCGCCAGCCGCAACGAATTCCCCGCGACCATCGACAAGCTGACAGCGAGCGGAACAGATGGTGTCATCATGATCCCCGACGCCAACATTTACAACTCAACCACCGTGCAACGTCTATTAGTATGGGGAGCGCGCAAACACAAATCCGTATGGGGGTTCTCCCCAAATATCGTTCGAGCAGGTGCGATAGCGGGGATCTTCTCAGACGCGGAGTCGGTTGGAAAACAAACTGCCATCTTGATCGAAAGCGTCCTGAGGGGCGAAGAAACCGAGTCTATCGGGCTTCACTATGCGACAGAAGTCCAAATAGCGATCAACGATAGAACAGCACAAGTGATCGAAGTCAGTATCGAAGAACGGCATTTAAGCGCAAACACTGTGAGGTATGGTGACCAATGATTATCAGGACAAAACCAGACTCGACCAATCAAGACGACGGCTCTTGCGATCGCCAACCGCAAGACCCACGCGTCCCAGCCCCGAATCGTACGATGCAAAGGATCCTCGTTCGCCGTGGGCCGCGCCAATCGGCCTTCGTCGCCGACCCGACATCATACCGTCGCCCCGTGCGAGCCTCGCTCATCCTGGCTATCGCATGCGCTAATCTTGCTCCGTTTCACGGCGCTTCAGCTCAACTCCTGGCAGAGGAAAAAGAACCCGCACCAGATTCTGATCTAGTTGCGGACGCTGAGGAATTCGACGACATAGACCTGTTCGACCTGGACGTCCCGATTGTCGTGACGGCTTCGCGAAAGGCCCAGTCCCTCGCTAAGGTGCCGTTTGCGATGAGCGTTGTCACCGCCGAGGACATTCGACGAGCCGGCGCAAGGTCGATTCCGGACGCACTTCGCTTGGTTCCAGGTGTCGATGTTGCCGAGCTTACCGACGGAAACGCGGCGGTTTCCCCCAGAGGATCCCACAGCTTTACTTCGCGTGCCGTACTCGTTTTGATTGACGGGCGACAGATTTTTGACTCATTTTTCGGCGGAACCCTCTGGGGAAGCTGGCCAATACAAATCGAGGACATCGCTCGAATCGAAGTCATTCGTGGTCCAGGCGGCGTCTCATGGGGGGCAAAC
>JAJDDZ010000313.1 GCA_029260025.1 Phycisphaerae bacterium
CCCGGAAAACCAACTCCCCAATCAAAAAAAGCCATGGCACACCCATTGCTCTAACCCCCAATCGGGTGGACCTGGAACCCCGAGCAACCGGCCGCGGAAACGCGACAACGCGGCCCGCTCGGGGGGTGGGAACGGGAGACAAGACAAATCGAAATCAAGTATACAGAGGGTCAATGGGGAAAAACGATGATTGGCAGCCCTGGCGGGGGTGTTGCCAACATGACCGCGGCCATCGCGTCCTGAAAAAGGGCACGTTGGTCGCGCTTTTCGCAAAACAACATCAACCAATCATCCCCTTCGCCAACGCATAGTCCTCAGCCGTATCAATCTCAACGGCACGCAACTCCCCAAGCGGGACCGTCATCACCCGAAAGTCCCCAAGAAGATCATCAACCGCAGCCTCAAAGAAAAGAGACCGACCACCTTGGGTGTCATGGCCAAGCCCAGCGCCGCCATGCTCCGCCCTATCAAAACAAAAACGCCCCAACGAAACAATCAAAGCAGAACAAATCGAATGATTAAACCGACCAATCCCAATAAACTCCCCAGCACATTCAGCAGGATCAAGCGCTTTCCCAATTTGCAAAACGCGCCCCCTGTCATCCAAGATCATCTTTACCTCTTCATCGCCGCAGGTCTTCTCATCGAGCACCAAGACCCCGTCCATCCCCACCTGCCCGACCCCGATCAAGAGATCAAGCAACTCCGCATCAAACCAAACATCCGCATTGAAATAAAGAAAATCGCCGGTAAGAAATTCCCGAGCAAGAAAGAGCGAATACATCGTATTCGTAGAAGAAAAATCAGCGTTCTCGACGAAGGTGCATGAAATATCAAACCGACTCGCCTCGCGCTCAACGACCCCCCGCCGATAACCCACAACAATTACCGCCTCACGCACCCCGCGCGCAATAAGCGACTCCAAAACATGCCCAAGAAGAGTCGTCCCACCAACCGGAAGCAAACACTTGGGCTTCTCCCAACCCATTGAAGACAATCGACGCCCCATACCCGCCGCCAAGATCACAGCTTTCATGATGGACTACAAATGCGCGATCAGCTCGCACAGCTCCTTACGAACGTCAGAAACCTTGCCACCAAGAATCGCGTTCACAGAGTGAAACAAAGGGATCGAAACATCAAGCGACCAAAGAGTCTCGATCGTCCGCGACATCGCAACACCTTCAACCGTCATGCGAACCTCCCCAAGCGCCTCCTCCAGAGTCTTCCCCTCGGCCAAAATCGCACCAAGTCGCCGATTCCGACTCTCAGTACTCAGGCAAGTCGTGATCAAATCCCCCGCGCCCGAAATCCCATAAGCAATCTCTTCCGGAATCCCGAAAAACGACGCAACAACGGAAAGCTCTCGCAACCCCTCCGTCATAATCACGCCCTGAGCATTCGCACCAAGACCAAGACCATCAGCAATCCCCGCAGCAATCGCAACAAGCCCCTTAAGCGCCGCACAAGTCTCATGATGAACCGGATTCCGACTCACCTCAAAACTAATCACGTCGTTACGTAGAGCATCCCGCACAAGCGCCAAATGCATCAGGTTATCGCACGCCAAAACCGCCCGAGTCGGCAAACCCGCCGCCACCTCATTCGCTATCGTAGGACCAGTCAAAACAACCACATGAGCATCCGGAATCTCGCGAGAAATCACCTCGCTCATCGTACATTGCTTCTCAGCGTCAAACCCCTTCGACACCGTCACCACAAGCGGATGTTTCGCATGCGTACCGAGCTCGCGAGCAACCGAACGTACCTGACCAGAAGGAACCGCCAGCAGAAATAGCGTGGACCCCGAATCAACCTCGCTTGAGTATTTCTCCTCGATCACGATCTCTTTGGGAATCGGATGCTTGTTGTACAGCCCCGCCTTACCCCGATCAGCGTCCAGCTGCCCCGCCATCTCCGCATTGATCGTCCAAACCCGCACCGGATGGCGCACGGAAAAGACACTCGCCAAAGCAAGTCCCCAATTCCCAGATCCAATCACAACAATTTGCTCAACAGTATGCATGGACGCATGATACGTCGTCCCAACCCCATCAACAACCGGCCGAAACGACTGACGCAGAGTAAACCGACCCACCGCCGCCCATCTCCTGACCGGATCCATCACCCAAAAACGTCTCCCTCTCATGCGAAGAACACAGGCCGCTCTCCCTGCGCAACAACTTCATAACAACCCCACCACGCGTACTTCAACTTTCTTGACAAGCGACAGAGGGCAGTGTTACCTTCACCACTCGGCGCTGACTGGCGGGGCACCAACACCCAACCCAGCGATCGATTCACCCAAAAAGCAGGGCAAAGCAAAATGGTTCGAGTAGAAAATCTTACCAAACGATACGGATCCTTCCTCGCAGTGGATAACATCTCCTTCGCCGTCCAACGCGGCGGCGTACTCGGATTCTTGGGACCAAACGGCGCTGGCAAAACAACAACCATCAGAATCCTCAGTTGTTTTCACCCAGCTTCCGGCGGATCAGCCACAATCGGCGGCTACGACGTCTTTCGCCAATCCATAGACGTCCGCCGACGCGTGGGCTACCTTCCCGAATCAACGCCCCTCTATCCCGAAATGCGAGCAAGAGAATACCTCCAGTTTCGCGGAAAACTTCGAGGCATGTCCAGGGACGAACGAACATCCGGAATTCGCCGCGTAGCAGAGCGATGCTGGCTTGGCAGTTTCATCGACCGACCCATCAACCAGTTATCAAAAGGAATGAAACAAAGAGTTGGGTTAGCAGACGCAATGCTCCACGACCCCGACCTCCTCATCCTCGACGAACCAACCATTGGGTTAGACCCAACACAGATTCGAGAAACGCGCAATCTCATTAAAGACTTAGGCGAACGACATACCGTCATGCTAAGTTCGCACATCCTCAGCGAAGTCGAGCAAATCTGTGACCAGACGATTATCATCGCCGCCGGAAAAATCGTTGCCACCGGTTCACCGCAAGATCTGCGAGACCGCTTCAGCGAACAAGGACGAGTCGTCGCAGAAATAAAAGCAGAACACAAAGACATCGAAGAAGAAACAAGAAAGATCACTGGAATCCAGCAGGTCACCCTCGCAGACGCCAACGGATGGGTTCGCACAACCGTCAGCGCCAAAGCTGGCTGCGACGTACGCGAAGACCTTTTCAAACTCGCCAAGGAAAAAAACTGGGCACTCCGAGAGTTGCGACGCGAGGGAGCAACTCTCGAAGATTTCTTTATCAAGGTAACAGCAGAACAGCAAACCGTGCGAGCGCAATAAGCGCCTTCGCCGACAAGCTAACAACCCCCATCAAAGGGTTCATTCGGAGACTTCGGAAACATGGGCATCATTTGCACAATGGCGAGACGAGAGCTAGGAGCATACTTCCTATCCCCAATCGCTTACGCCGTCATCGCCATCTACTTATTCGCCGCCGGACTAGCCTTCGGCTTGGGCACCTTCGCCAACAGCGCCGAAGCGTCCCTGCGAAACCTGCTCGAATTCTGGATGGTCCTGATCCTCGTGTTCGTTCTACCCATGCTAACCATGCGACTCATCAGCGACGAACTACGTAGCGGCACCATCGAAACTCTCATGACCGCCCCAGTCACCGAATCACAGATCGTCCTCGGAAAATTCTTCGGCGCATTCGCCTTCTACCTGGTCCTCCTCGCAACACTCGCCATATACCCCATCCTCTTAGAAATGTACGGCGACATGGATTACAAACTTCTTTTCTGCAACGTTATGGGCTTAGTCCTCCTGGGCGGACTCTACATCGCAACTAGCCTCTTCTTCAGCGCATGCACAAAACACCAGGTCATCGCCGTCCTCGCCAGCTTCTTCTTGCTCGCCCTCATGACCTTCGCATCCCAGGGACTCGCCCAACAGTTCGACGGCGCCATAAGAGCAGCCCTCCAGCAATTATCCGTCCGAACTCATTACATGGACTTCGTCCGAGGCTTGATCGACACCAACCACGTCGTCTTCTTCGTCACAACAACATCCCTCTTCCTATTCCTAACCGTTAAGCGTCTGGAGATGCAACGATGGCAGTAACCCAAACACAAGCAAGACCCCCGAGAGTCGCAATCGGCGCAAACGTACTAGTCGCAACCATCTTGGTGATTGGCATCGTCGTCATCTGCCAGTGGTTCGCGTTTTCCAATCCGCACCGCGTGGACATGACCTCCTCCGGCATCAATAGCTTGACCGAAAGCACAGAATCCCTACTAGACAACCTCGATACGAACGTTCGCGTCACATCCCTCTACTTCGAAGCAGACCTCGAAGAAAAAGACCAAGCACGATACCGCCAGACAGCCCAAAGCCTCATCGACCTCTACGAAACAAACAACCGTACAAAAATCCGCGCCGAATGGATCAACCCTCTCAAAGACCAGCAAAAATTCCAAGCACTAGTCTCTCGCCTAAGAAACATACCCAAGTTCCAGTCAGAAATCGGAGCATACCAGGACCGCATCAAGAAATATCAGAACGACCTCGATGGAAAAATCGCGGAAGCACTACAAAACGAGCTGGCCCTAGTCGCCAAAGTGTCAGCCACCGGAATCAATGACACCGCCAACGCCAGCCCACTCGCCCAAATTGAGGTCACCCTTCGCCAACTAGAAACCCAGCTCCAAGCAAGACGCGAAAAGGTAGACGGACTCGTCGCCCTCACCATGCCAGAATACAGCGCCGCAACCAACGAAATCAAAACCGTCTACACCCAGGTCGGCGACCTCTTCAAACGTATCGGAAAATTCGGAAACGACGTCATCGCGCAAGGAGTCTCCTTACCACCCCAACAAGTTGACTACCTTCAGAGCGCAAACGGAAGACTCGTCCCAATCGTAGGAGCCATAGAGGGCGAATCAACAAAAATTCAATCCCTAGAACCCCTCTCAATCAACACCCTCCTAGGCAAAATGCTCCCCAACGCAAACGCACTACTGATCGACACCGACAAAGACGCCACAATCGTAGACTTCGCAACAGCCTGGCCACCCGTAGACCCGTCAGACCCAAGAGCATCCTTTGAAAGACGGGCCTTCATGGGTGAACAAAAACTAACCTCCGCAATACTAAGAGCCACCCACCAAGAACAAACCGCCGTCGTCTTTGTACGCTACGGCGGAATGCCCCTGATCTCCGCAGGCGGAATGCCAGGCCAACCGCCCGCCCCCTACAACGTCATGAGTCGCCAACTAGAAGACGCGAACTTCGTCCCAAGAGAATGGGATCTCAAAACACAAGAGACACCACCAGTCATAGACCCGGTCCCCACGCGCACAATCTTCGTCGTCATAAGACCCGAATCACAAGCAAGCCCATTCCAACAGCAACAACAGCAACCATTCAGCGACGCCCACAGAGAAAAAATCGTCAAACTAATCGGCAATAGCGGACGCGCAATGTTCATCGCAGGCTGGGCACCACTCTTCGGATCAATGCCCGCAGGCTACGAATACGGAGATTACCTGAAAGACAGCTGGGGAATCGAAGTCAACCACCAAGCACTCCTACTCCAAGCGGCAAACCGCGCCCCCGGAGAATACGTCGTAGGACAAGGATTTTTCAACATCGGCGAGCTATCCCTAGGCGGTCACGTGATCGTAGACTCTCCCCAAGCAAGACAACTAGTCTTCCCGTTCTGCGCCCCCCTTCAACTCGCCGAAACAGCGCCTGAAGGCGTCGAACGCACGACCCTCGTAACAGCCCCCGCACGCGACGGCCTATGGGGCGTCAAACGTCTAGAAAACTACAGAGAACAATCACAAGCACGCGACTTCCTAACAAAAGACCCAGACGACCTCGCAGGCCCCTTCCCCCTAGCAATCGCAGCCACCAACGGCGACGCAAAAATCGTCGTAGTCTCCTCAAGAGAGTTCGCCGCAGACCAGGTCGCATTCGCAAGAGAGATGGCCATGACCCCAAACGGAGTTACCCTCCGATCAAGAAACCCTGGAAATATTGGCTTATTCGTCAACAGCCTACACTGGCTAAGCGACAACACCGAGTTCATGAACGTAGGTCAACCCATTGACTCAGCCACCCTGGCAATCGCCAACGAATCAACCGTAAAAACTGTACAAGCAATCACAATCGGCGCTTGGCCCGCCCTCGCAATGCTCTGCGGAGTCGTCGCATGGTGGGTCCGACGAAGGTAACAAAACACGGTAAAAAGACCAATGAATAGCAACACAACACTCGTCCTGGCAATCATCTGCGCCGCCCTAGGCGCGGGGTTCTATTTCGTCAGAGGCAGAGACGCGAAGCTCCCCAAGGAAACTTTCGCCCCATCAACCAACCCGACCCAGCAAACATCCAGCGACCTACTCGCCCAGGACGCCAAACTGGGCGACCCAATCCGAGTAGAAATAACGCGCGATGGCAAAGACACCCTCATCTTCGAAAAAGATCCAATCGCCAACCCCGTAATATGGAACATGACCGCCCCCGCGCAAATGAAAGTTAGAACTCACGAAGCAGAAGATTTCGCAAAAAATATCAACAACCTCAAATATGCAATCAGCTACGAACCGGCAGACGCCAACGCGGTATCAGAAAGTGACGCAGGCCTGGCACCCCCCGCAGGAACAATCACCATCGAAGACGTCGCCGGCAAGAAAGTCTCCATCCAGGTCGGAAAACAAGTCTCGAAAACAGAACGCTACGTACGCCTGAAAGACACCGACCGCATCTGCCTCGGAAAAACCGACCTCTTTAGCTCCCTAAAATCCACCACACTCGAATACCGCGACCAGGCGCTCTGGAACATCGCCCCAGCGGACATAACCAAAATCGAAGTAACCGACAGATCCCAAACGGGCGACCCAATCGAATACACCTTCACCAAGACCGCCGACACATGGACGATGACATCACCCGTCACCGCCAAGACAACCAACAAAGTTGCCGAAATGGTGACCGCCCTAAGCAGGCTCCGCGCAACCAAGTGGGAAGCGAACGCCGAAAACAGTTTGCCCGCCTACGGACTCAACCCCGCCGCAACGACAATCAAAATTACAACCGAAAAGAAAACCCCAATAGAAGCAAACGCCGGCTCCGAGGATGACGCAGAAAAACCACCCGCCACCGAATTCGAAACAAAAACAAGAACCTACACCCTGCACGTCTCAAACCGATCCCCCATCGGCGAAGAAACCAAGACCTACATGCGCATCGGCGACGAAACAATGGTCGCCACCCTGATGAAAACAACCGCCGACAAACTCAAACCAGTCATCGCAGAGTGGCGAGACATGCGAATCACCACCGCCGACATCGATTCCGCCTCGCGTATCACAATCGACATCGCTGGCGAATCCGCCG
>JAJDDZ010000314.1 GCA_029260025.1 Phycisphaerae bacterium
GACATCGTCTTCACATTTTTGACGACCCTTCCGCCGGGCGCCGCGGACGCGTTCACCGACCTTGAGCACAAACTCGAAGCTCTCTACACCGACGATGCCACGGTTCAGATTGAGGTTGCTTTTGAGGAGGGCCTCGGCGGGGGTATTCTCGGCGGGACGACGGCAGAGTACATCCAAGTTCCGTACCCGATTTTGCGAGACGCCCTCCAAGCCGACATGGACCCGGATGATTCGATCCAGTCCTTTCTTCCCCTCGGTAGTACGGTCCCGGTCCGCTATTCCGCAGCGACGGAGGACGTGACGAATGAGGATCGACTCTTCGTCACGCTTGCGAATCATGAAGCAACCGTCGGAGCTGTAGAGTTGCCCGCCGCAACATTGACCTTCAATAGCGACGCGAACTGGGCCTTTGGCGTGGACGACCTCGTCGATGCAACCTGTACCAATGATACCAACGCTTCTTGCTGCACGTCGATCGATTGCCCAGGGCTCCCTGGTGTTTGCAGCAATAGCGGAACAGCCTGCGTCGGTAGCGGGGATTGCCCGCCCGGTGGGGCATGTGGCACGACCGGCGCTTGCGAGCCTGACGTTTTTAGTTTTCGCGACGTGCTAATGCATGAGTTGGTCCATGTTCTCGGCTTCACCTCGGCTGCGGATTCTCGCAACTTTGAAATGGAAACGCTCGACCTTTTCCGGTTCCAGCAGAGCGACGGAGGAATGAACCACAACCCAGACACCCTCGCGGAATTCACCACAACCCCTAGGATGGTCCAGGCAGGACCTCTCTCTCCGTTCGCCAGCGACGACGTCGTCAGTGATCTCATCATGACCGAATTCCGAATGGCTGACGGCGACCCGAATCAGGCCTCACATTTTTCACCGATGGGCGTGCAGGGCGCGCTGATGGAGCCGCGGTTTTGTCCTGGCGTTTCTCTCTCGCCCGAGTTTCTTCAATCTCCTGACGTCGCTATGCTAGATGCGATAGGATGGGATACGCCTCCTGCCAACACTTCCTGCGAGCAGGCAAAACAACTGGGTAGTGGGCTGACCCGTTGGTTCAACAACACTCTGTCCGGCGAAGCTCCCATCCCCGCCCCGACGTGCGGGATAGGTGTGGGGCACGCAGGAACGTTGTGGTTTTCCTTTGCCGCGACGCACACGTCGGCCCGACTTTCGACTTGCGACAGCGAGGGGTTGGATTCCACGATCGCTGTCTTTGAGGGCACATGCGGATCGCTTACCGAAATCGGGTGCAGCGAAGATGACGGCTGTGGCGGGGCGGGTGCCCTCGCCGAAGTCTGCCTCACAGAACTGACAATCGGAAGCACCTATTTTGTCCAATTCTCGTCGAAGTCCTCGGCGGATCAGGGTCAGTACGCGATCGAGCTCCACGGCGGATGCGATCTGATCTGTTCGGATGCGTGCTGCCAACAACACGCCGCGCCCCTTGTCGCCACGGACGAAGTCGACATGAGCCGATTCTTTGCGTTCGAGTCCGGTACGACCGCGAGCAGGCTCGCCATCCGACTAACGCTTTCATCGCTTCACCACCCCTCCCCCGCGAACCTGGACGCGTTCCCAGCACCCGACTTCACATCGCTAGAGGGACAGACTCGGTGGCTGGGTCCGGTCGAAGACTTCGTTGATAGCCCGGCTCTTTCGACAACGTTTCGGTGTAGTCGAACACTTTGCACACCCTATTTCCAAGACTGGGGAAACGAGAACCTTGTCTATGCTACTGGTCCCGAAGTTGTGCCGAGTTCCGAATACCTGATCGAATTCGTAAGCGAAGAATGCTTTGAAGCATTCGGTGGAAACTTCTCCGCGACAAGCTCGCTAACCGTTTCGACAAGTCGGTGGGCCGATATTAGGGCTCCGTACCAAGACCCTCTATCGCCGGGAAATGCGACGCAACCCAATGTGTTCGACATCACCGCCATCGTAGATCGGGTCAAAGACCTTCCTACTGGGTTTGGTCGGGCACACGCACATCTTCAACCCATGGCGATACTGCCAAACCGTGTCCCGAGCGTGCTAGACATCACCATCGTGGTGGACGCATTGAAAGGGCGGGCATTCCCGTTCGCACCCGTGGATCTCTGTTCGCCATAGCGTGCCTGGTCTTTAGCAGCGATCCTGAATCGACGGATTCCTAGTAAAACACGGTGATGACTAGGTTTGGCTCGGTGTGCTTACCCTCGAAAGGTCCAACCACCGTGTTGCTGTACTTCACGAGAATATCGTCGTTCGCCTCTAGCCAGTCGTTCATCTGGCCCGTCATGAATTCGATTGCCCCTTCGCTCAGACGGCAATGAAATACGCGAAATCGTGTGCCCCCCGCCTTGTTGGGTTGCAAGGGCCGTTTGAAACGACCCTCATCCCATCCGGTCGCTTGCCCCATCATCGACTGAGTCGCCGAGTGGATCTTGCTCTCCGACATATCTTCTGCGCCATCGAGCGATGTTTCGTCGTCGCCATCATCAAACTCGATCGGTGCAAATGCAGCGTCATCGTTCACGCCGTCGTGCGATTTCTCGTATTCTACGACACAGTGCGAGCAGAGCATTCGCCCATCCTCGTATCTCGCGATTCCAGACGCGATGTGCTGCTTGTAGACGCTCGCGCCGCATTCTGCGCAAGGACTTGTAACTTCATCACTCATATTGATCTAACTCCAATGGCACGCAATGACAGGGTCAGCGCCCCGATGATATACGTCCCTCCGCAATCTCGTCAACTCACCACGTCTGCGAGCTCGCGAAGAATTTTCACGCCGCCTGAAGTCCCAATTCGCGTCGCGCCAGCCTCAATCATCGTAAGGGCATCCGAAGCGGTACGGATGCCGCCCGCCGCTTTCACTCCGAGCGGCGATCCATGCTTACGCAACAACGCTACGTCTTGCACTGTTGCTCCGCCAGCAGCGTGCGTCCCAGTCGAGGTTTTGACGAAGTCGGCCTCACCCTCCGCCGAGCATCGACAACCTAGAATCTTTCCCTCATCCGTAAGTACCCCGGTCTCAAGAATTACCTTGAGCAAGCCCGACACTGCTCCTCCGTGCACAGCGCGTGCCACGGCTTCAATATCTTGCCGCACCGTTGGTCGATCCAGCGCGACCAACGCGCCAATGTTGGCCACCATGTCGATCTCGGTCGCTCCTTCATCCATGGCCCGCCTAGCTTCATCTGCTTTGTTCGCGGGAAGCGTAGCGCCAAGGGGAAACCCGACAACCGTTACTACCTTCACCGAGCTGCCAGCGGCCTCGATTCGGTTTGCTGCCCGGCGAACATGAATCGGGTTGATACATACACCGTGAAAACCGTGCGCGATGGCTTCGTCGCATAGCGCATCGATTGCCTCGTTGGTAGCCTCTGGTCTCAGTAGCGTGTGCTCAATCGCACGCGCAAGTTGGTCCGCGCTCATCGTCATTTCATCTCCACCATCCAAAAAGCATCGACCAATTTCGCGACCCCTTCTTCTTCCATTAGATAAGCGATACGTCCTCGCTCGGTCATGGTGCCCAATGCGCGAACGCGCGTCACCCCGCGATCGATCACTCTCACCGCACTGTTCACGTCGGACGGCTTCAAGAAACCTCGCCCATCGTGGGCTGCGACATACCGCGCAACCCATCCGATCGACACGATACACATCGCAAGAGCGCCCAGGCCGCTGACGACCGGCCAGTCGTAGTACCCCGCACCAAAAACGCTTGTCCCAGCAAGCCTAGCGCGAATATATCGCATCAACAAGTCGTCAATCTCGTGGGTCTCTTGAGTCGCTCCTGCAACATGCGATACTTCTTCAAACGTGACCTGGTTCGAGAAACCGCGAAGTGGTGGGACGACTCCAGATCCTCGCAAGAAGCGCTTCGCTCTTGATAGTTGGTCCGCACGCTTTCGCCAGCGATGAACGACCCCCTGTTTCAACTCGGACAGCGAAACGTGCTCTGAACACGCGAGGACGAACTGTCTCGCCATCGCATACTGACGTGGCGAAGCGCACTGGGCTGTTGTGCTCGGTCTTCCAAATGGGGCCTTCGACTCCGCCGCGAACCCACCGATGAGAATGTCCACAAGTTCCAGAAAGCGATCGTCCCGCACCTTAGTCAATCTTGCGTTGGCAAGTGCGCTCGCGAGGCGGGCGAGTACGACTACCTTGGCCCCAGTCGGGAGATTGTCACGATCAAAAAAACGAACAAGACGTTGGGTCAGCCCTTCAGTTTCATGGGACGAAGCTTTTAGTCTTCCCTTCAAGCGTGTTCGTTCCCGTCGAGCAATGTGGGGCATTGAATCTGCGAGAGTCTGAACTTCTCTCTCGTGGCGTGCAATTGGATCGCCTCTGGAGTCCGTAGCACTTGGACAGTCAAACCGTAGGGCCGCTTGCCAGCCTTGCTCTGTCGGACGGACAGTGAATGGAAAGATCCGACACGCGAGCGGTTTGGCGTCCTCACCGAGTTCCGTGTGGATTCGACAGCGGTTCTTGTCGTCGAGGAAGACACAGGCACCGTCCGGTCGCTTGTTGAGCACGCGCTGCCTACCGAGTCGAATGTAGGGGGCGACGCCGAGCTTTTCAGCCCAGCCATCGGCGTCCAATCGATTCCGCTCGTGCGGGAATAGATGCCCGACGAGCGTTCTGCAGCAATCACCACACGAATGACAGCTCCATCGCTGGTTAGGGACGGCGGGCATAACCACTGGTAGCGATCGAAGCGTGCTCATGGGCCCATTGTGTCGCGAAATCCTCGAAAGCTCAACGCGCGCGACCCCTTGAGCTTTCCCAATGCCTCGATTCGGATAGGCTGGTGGGTCGGATGCGAATCGGAATTCTTACAAGCAGCGACACGCGACATCGGTACTTCGTCCGTGCGATTCGCGCGGAGTTTCACGTTGTAGCGATCGGGTATGAGGAAACGGGGTACTCGCCAGCCGCGGAGCCGCCTGAGGGATTGACTACTGACGAGCGAGGAATCATTGCGCATCATTTCGCTGAACGTGCCCGGCAGGAAGTCTGTTTTTTTGGTCACGACGCTGCATTCGTTGAGGATACGCCCGACGCGACAGTCCTGCGGATCGCGACTGGACAACTGAACTCCTCTAGAACGATGAACGCCTTTCTCGATGAGGGTGTGGACACGGTCTTGATCTACGGAACGAACCTCATCAGGGAGCCATTGATCTCGCGGTGGGCGGGGCGCATGCTGAATATGCACCTTGGGCTTTCACCTTACTACCGGGGAACTGCGACGAACTTCTACCCATTGGTTAATGGGGAACCTCAGTACGTCGGGGCGACGATCCACCTTATCGACGCCGGAATCGATAGTGGGCCAATCGTACGGCATGTACGACCCGAAATCACGACTGGCGACATGCCCCATACGATCGGATGCAAGACAATCCTTGCGGGAATCGAGGCGATGAAGAAATCGCTTAGTTTCTTGGATCGTGATGGCGAACTTGCGACAGTGCCACAATGGGAAGTTCCAAGTCCCCGCCTCTACTTACGAAAAGACTATGACCCGAGGCACGTCGTCGAACTCTACAAGAATATCGAAGGAGGAATGATTGATCGATACGCCCAGGACCCATGCGATGGCGACCCGCGACTAATTCACTGAGCTTTGTCGGCTCGCATTCGCTCACGAAACCCCAGCGTTACCAAATCAGCCGAAAGAGTTACATCGCCAATGCCATCAAACCCTACCGCACCCAGCCCGGATGAGATGGCTGAAAGACCGTCTTGATCCAGTGATGACCATGCGACCCAGACGGTTGCGTCTGCCACCAGACGCGAACGCAACTTCTCAGCAAAATACGATGCCTCGTCAACCGCGTTGGGCGTGATGAAGGCGCAGTCAATCGGGTGCTCGGGCAACCCTCGAAGCGACTCTGCGACGGCTTCGATTTCACTTCGAGCACGAATGTTGTTTCCGCCGATCCATACACTCGCCGTTGGCGCGACTCCCCAATTCTGCAATAACGCCGCCCCGTTCATGTTCAATCCTATGCTCATGCCATCTGGCGAGATTCCTGCTCTGAAGCCAAGCGATCCGACGCGATGGCGACCGCCTCTGGACTCTCATCACAGCCAATCCACTTTCGCCCGAGCTCCTGAGCTGCAACAAGCGTCGTCCCGCTTCCGCAAAAGAAGTCGGCAACCATATCACCTTCGTTCGAGCAGGCAAGGATGATTCGTCGCAATAGCGCCATGGGTTTTTGGGTCGGGTACCCTGTTCGCTCGCGCGAAACCGTGGATAGAATAGGAACATCCCAGACGTCGGTCATTGCGGGGCCATCTGGGTGAAAAAAGATCGGACCTTTGCGAGTAAGTTTGTAGGGGACGCCATCTGCTGAGCGCTTCAGGTCGCGCGTGCGATACTCGCCGTCTCGTTGAACGTTGAAAGTATGGGTACCGAGCTTCTTTGCGTAGACCAAAATCGTATCATGCTTTCGCGAAAACCAGCGGCCGGGTCGCGAACCGCTGCGATAGCCCCAGATGATTTCGTTCAAGAAGTTATCGACGCCCAAGATTCGATCGAGTTCGATTTTGACGTAGTGAACCGTACGCCAGTTAAGATGAACAAACAGCGAGCCACGATCGGACAATAATCGGTGCATCTGGGCAAGACGCGGACGAAGGAAAGAAACATAGCCCTCAAGTCCCCCCTGAAACCGGTCGTTGAAAGAAGCTACACCCTTTTGCGTCGGTCCCATTTGCTTATTCTGATTAAAAGGGGGATCCGCGTAGATCAGGTCGCACGACGCGGGAGGGAGGGTCTGCATATGAGGAAGATTATCTGCACAAACTATCGAAGTCGCAGCATTCATAGTCGAGAGATCCCCATACCTGGTTGGATACGCTCTACGCTTAATCAAACGTCTGAGATCAAGTGTCAGAAGTGGCTGATGTCGGCTCGATTCCGAGCGCCTCCATTCGCCGATACAACCGACTCCGAGAAATTGCCAACAGCTCGGCTGCTTTGGTCCGTTTCCCCTGTGCTCGTGCAAGGGCGGTGAGAATCTCTCGGCGCTCGACTGCGAATAAAACATCGTCGAGGGATCGATTGCCCGCTGTTCCCGTGACGCTTTTCGACCGCCTTTTGTCACCGCGGCGGATAACTCGGCCTGACCCAGACGAACCCCGATCAACCATATGAAATACTCCCGGCATAAGAAGCCTCCGTTAGTTCAGTCGTGAACTACTAACGCACTAGTAGCGCTGGCTCCACACAGACTTCAGAACCTCACGATTCCGCCGCCCCTTATGGAGTCGCACAAAACGACAAGAGGAATGCCGGGTCCCCTCGTGTCACCTTAGATACGAAACGAGTCTCTTAAACGACGCTCCGCAAGCCCTAATTGTATTGAACTGGATGACTATTACAAGGAATCTTCTTGGTGATATCTAGTACTTTTGCCTAAAGGCTGTGATAACGCAAGGGCTGATGACTTTGCTACCACAAAGCCCTCTATGCGCCCCAGATACGAGGCGCTATCGTTTCCAAAATGACGCAACGCGCTTCACATCGTTCTTGCTTCCGATGATCAGAGGCGTCCGCTCGTGCAATGAAGTGGGGACTTTCTCCAAGATTCGTTGCGCGCCGTCGGTGGCGACCCCCCCCGCCTGCTCCGCGATCATGGCAAGTGGATTCGCCTCGTACAAAAGTCGTAGTTTACCCGCGGGCGACTTTGTCGTCGGTGGGTACAGGAAAACCCCCCCCTTCAGGAGCGTTCGATGAAAATCGGCTACCAGGGAACCAATATATCGTAACCCATAACCCCCAGCCTCATCCGTCTTAATCCACTCTAGATACTTTTGTATTCCCTCAGGGAAATTTGCCCGGTATGCTTCGTTTATACTGTAAGTCTTACCCTGCTCTGGCATTTGTACGTTTTCCTGGGCTAAGCGGTAGGCACCGATCGATGGGTCAAGCGTGAACATGTGAACGCCATCGCCGGTGGTATAGGCCATGACTGTGCTACTGCCGTAGACGACATAGCCAGCGGCGATTTGCTTGAACCCCGGTTGGAGTATGTGGTCCATCACCATGTCCGCGCCTGGTTCGAGATCGTCGCGCCTTTGAAGAATCGAGAAAATGGTCCCGATCGATACGTTGACGTCTATGTTGCTTGAGCCATCAAGTGGGTCAAAGAGAACGATGTACTTGGCCTGCTCGTCCGGCTCTTTGATTATGCGTGGTTCGTCGTCCTCCTCGGAGACCATGATCCCGACGTTTCCGCGATATCCTAGGCAAGATTTTATGGTCTCATTTGCGAGAATGTCTAGTTTTTGGACTAGCTCGCCTTGTACGTTTTCGCCGCCGGTGGCGCCGAGGATGTCCATGAACCCCGCGCGACGTACGTTGGCGGATATGATGCGCGTGGCGAGGAGGATCCCCGACAAGAGCCAGCTAAAATTACCTGATGCGGTCGGATGGGCACGCTGCCGCTCGAGAATGTGTTGTTCGACGGTCGTGATTTTTTCTGAAAGTTCCCTGTCGTGCATCGGCTAGCTCCATGGTGAATCGGAAAATCATGTCGAAGGATCGGTCCCCAATACGGATCCCAGATGTACTTCCCTCTTGTTGGATGTGACGGGCGCGGAGAGTCCGCGCTGGATACCGTCTAACGCGGCCTCCAAGATAGCCACACCGAGTGAAAACTCAATCGCGATGCTGGGGATCTAGGAGCGTGCGCGCCGTCGAAACTCTTCGTAGAGACCCCGCGAGATGGGACCGACTTGCCCCGACAAAATAGGCTTATCGTCCACGGATGTCACAGCAAGGACCTCGATAGCGGTGCTCGAGATGAAGACCTCGTCGGCGGCGAATAAACGATCGAGTGAAATGAGTCCCTCCTCTGCGGTGAGCCCCATCGCATCCATGCATCCTGAAAGAAAGCGCTGCGTGACGCCGTGGAGGACCGATTTGTCCCTTCGCGGAAAGACCACGGACTTCCCCTCGACGACATAAATGTTTGCGGAAGTGCTCTCGCGGACCTCGCCCTCCTCAGTTACGAACACCGCGTCGTAGTATCCCGCCTTCTTGGCGCGGGACTTGGCGAGTACGTTGGGCAACAGTGTCGTTGCCTTGATGTAGCAGTTGGCCCATCGTGTTTCGGGAAACGTCTTGAGCTTTGCGCCATTCGCGTGAAGATCTGGATCGACCAGGGGAATTGGCTTGAATGTCATTACGACTGTCGGGGAGATTCCGTCTGGAATCGTATGGTTTCGCGGCGCGACCCCGCGCGTGATCTGGAGGTAGACCATTACATCCGGAAATTCGCATCGCCTGACGCCCTCGCGCATTGCGCCGGATAAACCGTCGGCGTCAAAATCATAATGAAGATCGATCGCGTCGAGACTCGATCGCAGTCTCGACAAGTGGGCATCTAATTCAAACAGCTTGCCGCCGTAGGCGAAGATGACCTCGTAGATACTATCGCCGAATTGAAATCCGCGATCTTCGATCGAAATCTTCGCGTCGCCGATGGGGCTAAACACTCCATTCAGATAGGCAAGCTCTGACAAGTTCCCCCCCTCACTCCGTTGAGAGATCCGGCGCGGGGCGTCCGAGCGCTGTGCGCACGTCCCGCAACCATTCAAGACACTGACTCTTGCGCTTGTCGTCGCGCATCACGATCACCATCGCCGACAAATGCTTGTCAGCTGCTTCGTAATCCTTCAAATCTCGTGCGTAGATGATCCCCAGGAGGAGTCGCACGTTGTCCGCTTCGACCGAGTTGGTATAGCACGCGACATAGCGATCGAAGGCGCTGGCCGCCCGCTCAAATTCTTTCAAACCGTAGAAATGCCGAGCGAGGACCAGTTGATGTCGCTCGGACATGCACTGCCCTTCGCTCTTCTCCCAAAGCTCAAGGTACTTCGCCGCACCTCCAGAAATATCACCCGCCTCGATAGCGTCCGAAACGCTTTCGCGAAGATTCGCGATTTCGTCGAGCTTGGCGTCCTCGGCTGCACGCATCTTGGGGTCAAACTCGACCGGACGAGCTACCGTGCCGAATTGCGCGCGACTTTTTGCACCTGGTTCTGCCATAACGGAGGCGAAACTGCGGCGCTGATTCCAGCGTTTCCACACGGCCAAGATGTCAAACTGGTCACGCTGAACCCCTCGGACCAATAACATAAAAAGAGCGCCGACAAACCCGTAAAGATAGCCCGCCAGATGTGCTCCGTGGGCAATCTTGCCGGAACCCATAGCTGCTGGACCAATCATGTTGTCCCAGATGACGACCTTTCCAATAATTAATAGCATGGCTGGTACTTCAACGAAGTGAATGATAAAGAACCAGATCAGCACGGTGACCCGACTCCTTGGAAAAAGCGCCAAGTAGGCTGTCGTGATTGCTGCGACCGCTCCTGAAGCACCGAGCAGCGTCGAGGCTCCGTCTTGGAGAGCCGCATGCCCCCATCCCGCGAAAACGCCACCGCCTAGATAGAAGAGAACATACGGACCGTGTCCCATTTTTCCGTTGACGCTGTTGCCGAATACCCAAAGGAACAGCATGTTGCCGACCAAGTGCATGATGTCGTGATGCATGAACTGGTAGGTGAAGAACTGCGTGACCGACGGGGCGTGCGTTTGCAGAAAGAGAAACTGCTCTTTGAACTGACTCATCGCTCCGCCCGCAAGCTTTTCATGGAAAAGCAAGAACGCGAGCACGTTCACGCTAATCAGTGCGACGTTGGCCGTCGGCGAGCGGCGTACTCCTGTTTCGGTTCGGATCGGAAGAATCATAGTGCAAATCGATCAGAAAGAGGCCTGTTAGACTCCTGGGGTCGGTGGGGCTTGCGGCGCACCGCCACCGCTGACTGAACTGACGTACTGCATACGAAGTTCGTACATCACCGCGTCCATCGCTTTTTGTTCGTCCTCGTCGAGATTGCCCTTTGTCTTTTTCTCAAGAACATCGAGGAGATCGATAAAATGCTTAGCGGAGACGGGGTTCGGGGGGATTCGTTCGCCGCCAGGACCCTGATAACCACCCAGACCGATCATTGCCTGCATCGCGAGCATGTTCAGAAGCTCCGCGAATGACGCCTCCTGGGGCGCGCCACTTGGCGGGGCAGCCTTTTCCTCCTCAACAAGTCGCTCCTTCTCACGGGCAGCTTCTTCTTTCCAATCAGAATCAATGTGTAACCCGCCGGGGGTATCTTCGCTCGTCATCGTATTCTCCAAAGCATCTGGGATGTTCTAACGCTGGTTTCCAAGAGAATCGCATGTTGTCTACGAACCAGCCCGCCGGACTATAACCGAAAACACCGCTCGTCGGGAAGCGCATCCACCAAACGCGACAAATCTCTTGTAGTGTATAGCCCGAAGAAGAACTCGCGACCTCGTGAGATCTCATCGCGGCGAAACTGGTCGAGAGTCTGCGAAAACCCCTGAGTTGGAACAGCACCCCCAGCTTCTACGATTTCCTTGATGGATTTATTGAGTCGGCGGATTTCGTCGAATGTACGACGCCGACGGCGATGCTCGCCGGGGGACTCAGTGCGCAGGCGCTCGGATAGCGCGATCGCCTTCGTCCGCTCATCGACTAGCCCCGAAACGTCAATCCCTGCCCCTGCATGACGTTGAGGGTTCCAGTTCAAATCTCGAATGACTCGGTTTTTCTCTCGAATTTGCTCCGCGGTCACGCCTCCTCTTGGTAAATCAAGCCACAGGGTCGCAGAAACGCAGGCCATCATTGGCGGCTTAATCCCGAAATAGTCGAAAATCAACAGGTCCGCGATCCGGTCGTATTTCGCCCCACCGATTCCGTGAATGAAGATATCTGAGAGAAAAAGCCTCGCCCAGAGCGTTAGCGTCAATGCTCGCGGGCGGAGCATCCAGCCCGCCTCGCTTCCGGGCTGCATGGGCCAGTGTTTACAGTCGCCGACGATGTCGCAACCCAATTCCGCGATCAACTCACC
>JAJDDZ010000315.1 GCA_029260025.1 Phycisphaerae bacterium
GTTAGAAAGTGTGATTGCCATGGGCGGTTCTGGGCTGAAGTTTCGCCAGGTCAGAAAACGGAGGGAGCAGGTGGCTTCGGCCAAAATCCCGCTTACGCGGGAGGTTCAGTTGGCGATCGGCGATGTTTGCGAACGGCGCGCGATGACCAAGAAGTTGGTGGTCAGCCGTGTGTTGACCTGGTTCGCCCAGCGTCCTTTCAACTACCAGTCGGTGATCCTTGGCCAACTCGACCCGGTGAGTACACGTTCTATTCTGGCCGAGGTGGACAAGGCGGCCAAACGTGCGACGAGACTTGGCGGCAAAGGTGGCTAGTGTTTTCGTCGATCGAGTACGACGTGGATGGGCTTCTCGCTGGACTGCTCCTTTCAGATCCCGCATCTCGCCCCGTAGCTGTTGTCGTCAGGATGGCGCGCGAAGTGGGCAGGCTTAGAACTCGATGGACCGTTAACGATGCACGGCTTCAGAAAGTCCTGCGGGCAGAACTGGGCGAACCATCTTCCTATGAACGTCGTCAAAGAACTCATGGGTCACGCGGATATTTCTACGACTGCGAAGTTCTATTCGGCGGTGAGTAAGGAGCATGAGGCTCACGCTCAATGGGTTACGGAGGCGATTACTGTCGGGCGAAAGCACGAGTGTGCAGTCGCAACATTCTTCGGCGATGCGGTCCTGAATACCTGCGACGCAGTGCGTACCGCATGACCAATCAGGCGAGTCCGTTTACGGCACTCTTTCATTCGGAAAGTCTTCCGCCTCAGACAGACAGTAGCGAGAGGGTCGAGGACGACATCGTCCAGCGTAGTTGGAAGAATAATGTAGCTGGAGCGTTCTCGCCCGCATGAGGAAATGTTTATAAACTTTCTCCATTAATCAGACGGTATGAAGTATCAATACATAGTGGGAGCCGCTGTGTTCGCATGCATCCTCGGTTTGGTCGCGGTTATGCAAACGGGGGGCACGTTGGACACGCAGAATGCTGCGCCTTCCCCTTCGGCGTGTTCCGCCGATGCTGACTGCGCGCCAGCCTGCAGCCAGGGAGGTGCAAAGGTCGGGCGCGGGCCATGTGTATCACAGGTCGCCCTCGCCGTGGCCAATGTATCGGCAAGCTGCGCGAGTCGGAACATAGCGGAGTGTTTGATTTGCACATGCATCCAAGGCGAATGCGCAACCACACGAACCGGTATCTATTCCTGCTAGTCGTAACTGGATGAAGGGGCAAGCCCGCTAACACGTGCATTTTAGCTCCTACCTTGGATCCAGAATAGGGAGATGAGCGTGAATCGTTTAATGATTGTCATGTGTGTTATAGTTTCCGGTGTCGATGCCTCAGGAGCCAGCAACCCGGTTGACCCACCGTCGACTCAGACGCAAATCGAGGTCCGACTCCGCGACGAAGGTGGAGCCATTATCGACAGTGGCATAGCCAGTGCAACATGTCGCCGCATAGAATCTCCGACCGTGCGTATCGGCTCCACATTCCGCAACCTTCCCCCGCTGAACGTAAATCAGAACGCCTCGCGTCAGGTAGAAACCCAACCCAATAGCAGACGAGGGCTATGTTCGGCCTATGGGAACACAAACCTGACAGGTTACACAATTGATGCTACGAGTTGCCCACTGATCGACTGGGGGTATACGGAGGGCGGGACACTATGCGCGTTCACGTTTGGATATGCGACCGACGAAGCCTCACCGGGGCCAGTGAGGTTGTCTTTCTTCTCGGGCGGTTTGCAGACACCACCTGATTGCCCGAGTACGTGGCTAGCGGCATTCGACCTGTCCGGCCTGCCAGGTGAGGGGGCCTATGTTGTGACGATCCCAATCCCGGAGGCGCTCCGATTCGCAGTTCCTGCTGGTGCAGTTGAGTACGTTTATGAATTCGACAATACGGATGCTGGCGTGCTACTTGCGTCAGGGGGGAGCGGCAATGAAAATGTAATGTTTGACTGCCTTTGCGAGCTCGCGTGGTTCGGTGGCGAACCATGGGCTGGTTTGTACATGAGCTTGCAATACCTCGAATCCTGTTCACAACCCGAGTCTTGCACGGAAGCAACGTCGATCTCATCAGCACCGTTCGGAATATGCACTACGACTCTCTGCGCGAGCGCAGACGGACCGACAGCGCATTCCTGTGCATCTGGCCACCGAAACGGTAATATTTGGTTTCGCTTCACGCCTAACCGAAGTGGAGAGTACATTGTGTCAACCTGTGGATCGTCGGGATGTGGCTCAACATACGACACAGTGCTTCGTGTCTACCATGGAAGCTGTTCGTCGCTGCAGGAAGTGCAGGATGGTTGTAACGACGACGACGGGGTTGATTGTCAGGACTCGCTTCAAGCAAGTCTCCAAGTCTCATTAGTCATGGGAGAAACGTACTATATCGAGGTCGCGGCGTACGACGAACCAGGAGGTCTTGAGTTCAGCATTGAGTTCGCACCCTGTCAACCCGACTGTGGAAAGGGCAATATCGCCTGCCATATGGGTGAATCGGCATACGCGCAACGGCGAGCAGTGGCAAGGCTCCTGTACGTCGAAAACCAAGGTGGCCCCGTACCAATCTGCACTGGTTGGATGATCGGCACCCCGGACTGCATGATAACGAATCAACACTGCCTTGAACAAATCAGCGCGGAGGATCTGAGAGCGGAATTCGACTACGAGTGTAACTCGTGCGCGAACGGTGAGTTTGGCCAGTCAACAATAGTAAACGTGACCGGGTTGATCCACGAGAATGTAGAATTGGACTATGCAATCCTCGATCTTGCGGGTAGTCCGGCGGAAGAGTTCGGAACACTCGCCGTCAGTTGTGCTTTGCCCGCGATCGGAGCCGGGATGTACGAGATTCATCACGCCGGTGGAAGGACAAAGGGCTACGACGGAGGAGTTTATACCGGAATCATCACGGACAACACTTGCGTTCCGGGAACGTCGATCGAAGTCGGATTCACCGGAATCGGATCGCGTGGAGCGTCTGGCGCACCCGTCTTCAATGACAGTACAAACGAAGTTGAAGCGATCTGCCATTGCGGATCGCAGTGCGGGCCTGGTGTTGGGGTGCCGATGTCGGCTATACTCTCGGATCTAATTGCCTCGTTGCCTGATAATCGCTGCGGTCTTGCTGGCAGCGTGGCTAGAGGCCTGATTTGCCCGGAGTGTCAATCCGACTCGGAATGTATGGACAAGGATTTTTGCAATGGCCCAGAGTCGTGCGTCGAAGGTCAGTGTAATGATGGCGTGAAGCCGTGCGGTTCGCAGTTATGTGATGCGACTGGGCGGAGATGCGTCGATTGCCTCAGCGATGGCGATTGCCTGCAAGACGGAAACTTCTGCAATGGCAAGGAGCAGTGCGAGATCAAGGCGGGCCTATGCTACTCGACCGGTGATCCCTGCCCGGAGCAACTATGCGACGCCAACCAGAGAAAGTGCATCCCATGCCCTGTTGGCGATGCAAATTGTGATGGACAAGTTAGCGTTACAGACTACAAGGGCTTCGATGAGTGTCTAAATGGCCCGAGCGACACAATAATGAGCGGTTGTTTTCTATTTGATTTTACCGGCGACAACAAACTTGACTTGCGTGACTTTGGAGCCTTTCAAAACCTCGTTGCGCGTTAGGCATACGGGCAGAACTGAGCTAACCACCTCCCGATGAACGTTGTCAAGGAATTGATGGGTCACGCTGATATTTCAACGACGGCGAAGTTTTATTCGGCAGTTTCGAAAGAGCATGAGGCTCACGCGCTGTGATTCACGGAGGCGATTACTGTTTGGAGATGGTCCCGGGCGCCCGCACCATTTTGCGTCTTCACACGCGTTGCTGCTATACTCGGCGTCACTCTCTAACCCGCATATTTCATCAGGCTTTGTGAGTTTGTATCGAGCGTGATTTGTCGAGCGTTGGTTCGAAGATTACTTCGATTTGGCGACGTCGGCGCACACGGCCCCCTTCCCCCACGCCACGATTTCGAGTTGTACACAAGACGA
>JAJDDZ010000316.1 GCA_029260025.1 Phycisphaerae bacterium
TTGGTACTGAGCGTATGGTTGAAAGTATCCCAGCGAGATAGTCGGCGGGTTCCACTGGTAGAGTCTAAGTGTTGGCGGTGACTCGCCTTTTCCGACTCGAATCATGAGGGATTCGTCGCGGGCCATATTGGTTGGGCCGTCAAGTGCGGGGTCGCTCAGGGCGCGAATCGTGTTTGTTACGCCTTCCATCGGACGTTTGGTTTTCGGCTGGCTGCGACTTCGTCTAGTCGGCGGACTGGCATTGTATGGGGGGCGTTTTTTACGATACTTGGGTTTTCTGCGACCTCGTCGGCGATCTTGTTCATCACATCAACAAAGTTGTCGAGCGTTCGCTTCGACTCGGTCTCTGTGGGTTCGATCATCAAACAGTGGTGGATTGGCCAGCTCATCGTTGGCGGGTGGATTCCGTAATCGATTAATCGCTTGGCGACGTCGTTTTCGCTGACGCCATCGCCGGCGAAATCTGGAATCAAGATGAACTCGTGGGCGTATGGACCTGGGAAAGGGAGATTGAAACGCTCTTTGAGTTTTGCTGCGAGGTAGTTGGCGTTGAGGACCGCCTTTTGCGAGACGTCTTTCAGACCGTCGCAACCTAAACTTCGAATGTAGGCGTACGCCCGAACAAGAACGCCGACCTGCCCGAAGAAGGATCGGACTTTGCCTATGCTTTTTTCGCGATCGTCGCACCAGGCGAAACTTCCGTTGCCGTTTTCGATGACCTGGGGAACGGGTAGAAACGGTCGCAAGTGCTCCGCGACGCCGACCGGACCTGCGCCCGGACCACCGCCGCCGTGTGGCGTGCTAAAGGTCTTGTGGGTATTGAAATGCATGCAGTCGACGCCGAAATCGCCGGGGCGAGTGATCCCAAGAATCGCGTTCATGTTGGCGCCGTCGAGGTACAGCTGGGCCCCTTTGGCGTGAACGATTTCGGCAATTTCCGCGATCTGCTCGTCGAAGATGCCCGTGGTGTTGGGGTTTGTGATCATGAATGCTGCGGTGTCTTGGTCGACCTTGGCTCGTAGGTCGTCGAGGTCAACACGGCCATCCGGTTTTGACTTTACCGTGACAGCTTTGTGGCCACAGATCGCGCAGCTGGCGGGGTTGGTGCCGTGAGCGCTATCCGGGGCGAGGACCTTTGTCCTGTGCTCGCCGCGACTGCGATGGTAGGCGGTTATGATCATCAATGCGGTCATCTCGCCGTGAGCGCCGGCAGCGGGTTGGAGGGTTACTTCGGGGAGACCGGAGATTTCCTGAAGGTCGCAACGCAAGCGATAAAGAAGCTCTAGCATGCCTTGGGTATCGGAATCGCTCTGATAAGGATGGAGATTCGCGAGACCGGGGATGAATGCGACGCGTTCGTTGATGCGGGGGTTGTACTTCATGGTACAACTGCCCAGGGGATAAAAGTTTTCGTCGATGCTAAAACAGCGATGGGCTAGGCGTTTGTAATGTCGAACTACGTCCAGCTCGCCGACCTCTGGAAGCGCGGGGAGTGACGTGGCGAGCATTTCGACCGGGAGATTCGTCGTGCGGTCTGCATTTGGGACATCCGACACTGGCAAACCTGAGCCGCAGAGTCCTGGGGCACCCAACTCGAACAAGAGGGGATGATCGCCGGTGGTACTGTAAGATGCCTTGGTTTTCAACTCTGGTTTCCTTCCAGGGGGTGCGACCTGTTTGGGAGGCGTTTGCCCAACTTCTCTTTTTGTGGTGGTTGTGGTCATGGGCTATTCGTTGCTTTCTGTATTTCCAGAAGGTTCGATCTTGTGCTCTATCTCGGTCTTGGCTGGTCTGCGTGAATAAATCGCAATCTGCCACAATCGGTCCAGCGTGTATTCTCTTCCGCATTCGGGACACCTGCAGTGAGTTAGTCCCGACAAGTTGTATCCACAATCGCCGCAGATCGGCGGTTTTTCTCTCGCTTTTCGCCATCCTTTTCTGTACCCGTCCCGCCAAATCGCAAAGACTACGAGCAACGTCAGCAACAGCGTCAGCACGACGAGAAGCGCGACGCCGACCGTGATCAAAGCGTCCATGGCGTTAGATAGCGCCAAGCATTTCGACTAGCGCGTCGATTTCCTGCTTTGATCGCTTCTCCGTAACCGCGACCATGAAGCAATCGTCCAGACCCATCGCGAACCGACTCAGAGCGACGCCGCCTAGGATTCCCGAGTCGCGACAAACCGACAAGAGCTTGTCTACGCTCTTGGTCGTTCGCACGGTGAATTCTTTGAAAAACGGTGCGTCGAATGCAAGCTCGTAGCCGTCGAGTTCGGCGATGCTGGTGGCTGCGTAGTGAGACTTATCGAAGCACTGGGTCGCGACGGCAGCGATCCCCTGCTTGCCCATCGTGGCGAGGTAAATCGATGCGCGCATCGCGAGAAGTCCCTGATTGGTGCAGATATTACTGGTCGCCCGCTCACGTTTGATGTGCTGCTCTCGTGTCTGTAGCGCGAGACAGAATCCGCGACGCCCGTCCAGGTCATTGGTCATCCCGACGACACGACCGGGCATTTTTCTGAGGTATTTCTCCTTGGCGGCGAGAAGTCCGAGGTATGGTCCGCCGTATTGAAGCGGTATCCCAAGCGCTTGCCCCTCGCCGACAACGATGTCTGCATCGAAGGTGCCGGGCGGTTTCAGCAATCCGCTCGCGATCGGGTCTGTCGAAACGATCGCCAAAGCGCCATGCTCGTGAATCATCGGAATGAGGCGATCGATTCGCTCAATGCAACCGAAGAAGTTTGGCGATTGGACAATGACGGCGGCTGTTTCGCCGTTTAGCTTCGCGCTTAGCGACTGGCTGTCGATGCAACCATCTTCCCCTACTTGAACCGTTGCGAGCTCGACATCCTGCTGCGCCAAGTATGTACGAAGGACCGAGACAGTGTCGGGATGGGCAGTCTCTGCGATGACGACACGTTTTCGTCTTGTAATGTTGATGGCCATCAACGTCGCCTCGGCGGCGGCGCTCGCGCCCTCATAGAGGGAAGCGTTCGCGACGTCCATACCGGTCAGCTCGCAGATCATCGTCTGGAATTCATAAAAGAGCTGCAAGACGCCCTGGGAAGCTTCTGCCTGATAAGGCGTGTATGCGGTCAGAAGCTCGCTCTGCCCAGACATCGCATCGACAACGGTCGGAATGAAGTGGTCGTACGCTCCGCCGCCAAGAAAGGAGATTAGTTCGCCGGTGGCGTGGTTTCGACCGGCGAGCGACTCAGTGTCTCGCAACAACTCAAGCTCGCTGACGCCCTTGGGAATATTCAGATCGCCTTTGGTTCTTAGTTTGTCAGGAATGGGCGAGAAAAGCTCTTCGATCGACTCGGCTCCGATCGTCTCGAGCATCTCGCTGACCTGGGCGTCTGTGACTTGCGTATACTGCATGGCGTGGTCTCTTTATCTTTATCCTCAACTTAGGTCTTGTCGGTTCGTGTTCCCATGACGTCCACTTTGTAGACCTTGGTTTCGAGTGCGCGATTGTAGTTGGTCCATAAACTCACCGGGTCGCGATCCTTGTCAATCTCGCTGGTGAACTGGTTGATCTTGGCATCGAGATTGTCGAGATAATGAATAGCGGCAGCCTCCGCGATCGCCGGGAGCTTGGGACTTCCGAACTCGTACCGACCGTGATGACTGAGAATTAGATGCATTAAGAGGTCGCGTAATTCGGCAGGAAACGCCTTCCCGGTCTTTTGAGAGACGATGGCTGACTTGCGATCGATCCAGAGCGTCGCCAGGGCGATGTGACCGACGAGCTGCCCCTGATCGGAGTAGCCAATGGTCGTCTCGAACGTGAGCTCTGCACACTTGCCAATGTCATGAAGAAAAAGACCCGTTAGCACGAGATCGAGACTCAGCTGGGGGTAGCGCGGAATGACGACGAGGGCGAGTTCAAGAAGACTCAGGGTGTGCTCAAGCAACCCGCCAATGTACGCATGATGAAGTACAGCGGCCGCCGGCGCTTTTTGGAAGCGGGCCATGAGGTCTTGATCGGCGAGAAACTCGTTCGCTAGTGCCGCGAGGTCGGGATGTTTGATGGTCTTTACAATCTCGCTGAGACGTTGGAACATCTCGTTAATATCGCTCTTACTTGCTGGAAGAAAATCGGCGATATCGAACGAGCCTTCGTCGGCAATGCGAACTGCTTCGATAATGAACTGAAGAGAGCCTTTGTAGTTTTCCGTGCGACCTTTGAGACGTGCGAATCCGCCTTGGGGAATGGCGTTGTAGATGGATTCGCTTGCCTGCCACATTCGGGCGAGCAGGTCGCCGGTCTTGTCGACCAAGACGGCGTGGATATACAAACCGCCTTGCGAGGTCGTTCGTAGGTCTTTGGAACGAACCAAGAAGACCTCATCGTCTATGAGTTCACCGGCTTTTAGTTCTACGATCGATCGCCGCACAACCACCTCCGCGATGGAAAAGACATCTTATCGGGTTTTCAAACTTCTCCCTATTTGTCAATTTGGGAGCGCGGGAAGTGTACTGCCAAAGCGCCGATCCAGCAACCTTTCCATGGTCATCTTCGGTCTCGAATCCTTCCGGAATAGCGGAAACCGCCATGGTCGCTTGTGAATCTTTGACCAGATGCGTTCGTCGCCTAAAATCGCACCGGGTTGTTACCGACGGGGTTGAAGAACCAGGAGCAGATTGGGGCAGCGAGAGTGATCTTAATGAGAAACCATCGAATCAACTGGGCTATCGCTTGCACATGGGCGCTCTGCGCCATGAATACGCAGACGACGGCACAGGACAAGAAGGGTGAAACGACGATGACCAAAGCTGCGAGCGTGGATGCCGACGGCAACCCCAAGTACACCAACCGTCTTATCAACGCAACAAGCCCGTACCTTCTTCAGCACGCGCATAACCCGGTGGACTGGCACGAGTGGGGAGAAGAAGCCTTTGCGAAGGCCAAAGCAGAAGACAAACCGATATTCCTGAGTATTGGCTATGCGGCGTGTCATTGGTGCCATGTGATGGAGCACGAGAGCTTCGAGAACGAAGAGATCGCCGCATTCATGAATCGCTACTTCATCGCGATCAAAGTTGACCGGGAAGAACGCCCAGACATCGATGAAATCTACATGGCGTACACGCAAGCGCGTACACGAAGCGGGGGTTGGCCTATGAGCGTTTGGTTGACCTCTGAAGGAGTGCCGTTTCACGCGGGGACGTATTTTCCAAGTGCGCGTTTCTCCCAGATTCTCGACCAGCTCTCGGGTCTTTGGGGTAACCGCCGCGACCAACTACTAAACGCGGCGGATGAGGCCTCTGATTTTCTGCACGAGTGGTCGAAGGGATCGGCCCCTGCCGCTGGCGTTCCGCTTCTTGGTCAGATCGAACTCTCGGCGACGACTCTGGCACAGTATTTCGACACGACGAACGGCGGGATAGCCAGTGGGACGAACAAGTTTCCGCCGAGTATGTCGATGGACTTGATGCTGCGTATCTTTCGACGAACGGGTGCAACGAACACGTATTACCCTGTAAAGACAACGCTCGATCGTATGGCGTTTGGCGGGATCTATGACCATATTGGAGGCGGGATCTGTCGGTATAGCACGGACCCACAATGGCTTGTTCCTCATTTCGAAAAAATGCTCTATGACCAGGCGCTGGTGAGCGCGATTTATCTTGATGGGTACCAGGTCTCTAAGGACCTGTTGTATCGCCAGGTCGCGGAGGATATTTTCTCCTATGTCCTACGCGATTTACGCTCGGCCGAGGGCGCGTTCTTTTCATCGCGCGACGCCGACAGCGAGGGACTTGAAGGCAAGTTTTATGTATGGACGGTTGAGCAGGTCGTTGAGGTTCTTGGTAAGACGGACGCGGCGATCTTCAACGAGTATTACAATGTTACCCCTGGTGGGAACTGGGTCGAGACTCTCGGGCACGCTCAGGAAGGCCCGAAGAATATTCTCAACATCCAAGTTAAGACAGACAAGTTCGCGAAGATGCGGGATATCGACTTGAAGGTCTTCCAGGAGAAGCTTGCGACATGGCGAAAGAAGATGTTCGACGCGCGATCGAAACGCGTTGCCCCAGCCTTGGATGACAAAGTCCTCACTGACTGGAACGGCCTAATGATTGCGAGTCTCGCGAAGGCTGCCCGGGTTCTTGACACGGCCTCCTATGCTGAGGCTGCGGGAAAGGCGGCGGATTTTATTCTTTCGACTTCGCGTCGTAAAGATGGGCGTTTACTACGAACGTACCGCGCTGGGAATGCTCGGCTTCTCGGGAATCTAAGCGACTACGCGTTCATGACGGAGGGATTACTCAACCTCTACGAAGCGACGTTTGACGAAAAATGGCTTATCGAGGCGGAGAAACTGACTGAGCTTTGCATTGAGTTTCATCATGATGCCAAGGGCGGCGGATTTTTCTTTGTCGCTTCGGACGGGGAAAAGCTGGTCGCTCGATCTAAGAATCCCCAGGACGGGGCGATTCCTTCCGGGAATAGCGTGCAAGCCCTGAACCTCTTGCGACTCTCGCTGCTGCTCAACAAGCCGTACTATCGGGAACTGGCGGAAGGTGTTTTTCGCGCATTCGGTGATCAGGCGTCGCGTTCTCCTGGGGCCTTTGAGCGGTTCGGTTGTGCGCTTGATTTTTACCACGACAAAGCCAAGGAAATCGCCATTATCGGGGATCCGAACGACGAGGCTACCAAGGCGCTGGTCCGCACCGTCTACGGCCGGTATCTGCCTAACAAGGTCGTCGTCGGCGCGTCGGACAAGCGTGATGACGCGAAGAGTCCCCTTCTCAAAGGGAAGAAACGGGTTAAGGGACTCTCGACTGCCTATGTATGCGAGGGGTATCGTTGCAAGCTTCCGGTCACGACACCGGAAGACCTGGCGCAGCTGCTCGATGCGAAAACGGATGCGGCAGGCAAAGACCTCGCCGAGGAAACATCCGCCCCTTAACGTGTCTGGATCGAAGACTTGTAGGATTTGTTGGCCGCTGGCGTTTGTCGGGACTTGTCGCTGGCAAACCGGCTAACGTTAGTGGATTGGCGATTTGACTTGCCTTGGCACATGCGAACGCGACGCGGAGGTCGGAGGATGGTAGAATCGGCGTGCCCCGCTCGGATGACACCGATCGGGCCGGGCTTACGAACCTCGCCAGCGAGGGAGGGCGAATCGAGACATGAAGCGACGGTCTAAACACATTCCCCAAAAGATCGCAGCGTGCTCTGCGCTTCCCATGCTTCTTTTTTGCGCCGGCGCAACTGGGCAAACCCCCGACGACAACTCGGGCGATCCGCGACCCACTACGGCTGAAGAATTGCTAGAAACGCTTCGATCTCGCCGCCCGGCGAACGAGGTCATCCCGCCGCAATCAACGACACCCACAGACAAGATCGAAGCGAAGCTGCTTCCAGAAGGGTCTGTGGTCGTTGATCGCGCGGGCGCCATCACATCCGTCGACCAATGGTGGACGTTTACATCTGCAGATGGCGAGACGAAGCTTCGACTTCTACCAAACTTGACGCTTGAGACGATGGTCTTGATGACGCGAGCCTCGAAGTCGCAGCTTTATTTTTCTGTTTCGGGGGAACTGATGGTGTTTGAAGACGCCAACTACCTGTTGGTTCGGTCTGCCCCGCGTGCGAAAGCGACTCCTCAAGCGACGATAACGGCGCCGGAGTCTTTGGACGCCGATATCGCAACTCCGAAACGACCTGAGGTCGCGACTGATGATAGTCCCACTGATGTCTTGGATATCTTGGCGAAACAGGGTCGCGACCGTCCCGTGATCCCAACCGGTGAAGAAGAGAACAGCGGCGAGGGGAATCGAGGCGCGAACAATTTCGCGGGGATGCTGGACGGGGCCGCCCTGGTCGATCGGCCTAGCCGAGTTACAAGACAGGGAGACTGGTGGACGCTGGTGTTCGAATCAGACCACCCGGAACATCCCGAACCGCCGATGCGACTTCTGCCATGCTCTGGAACCGAACAGATGATGCGATCGACCGGGCAAGCTGTCGGCGGCGTCGTATTTACAGTATCCGGCGAAGTAACGTCGTTCTTTGGAAGAAACTACCTAGTGCCCCGCGCGGTGACGCGTCGGTTCGCATCGGGAAACCTTCGAAAATAGCGTGCGATCGGTTTCGCTCGCACTGTTAAGGGGAGATTAGGGAATGAATCGTCGAACAATCGCAGCCTTCGGACTAGCTATCGCCTATTGTAGTGCGAGCGCGTCTGCCCAACTCACACTCTATTTCGATGACGAGTCCAATTCTTCGTGCGATTTGGTCAACGCGTCGAACACAGAGCTTGCGGTGCTATCCGATACGCAGGAGCTGGTCATCATCGCTGGTCAAGACGTCATCCTGCTCGATACGTTCGTAGAAGACACGGGCGAGGTCTTTGTGGATGATGCCCTCTCCGGGTTTGTTGAGTTTGCCATAGACGGCGACGGGTTCCGTACGCTTTGGTGGGTTACCCTGACGGGAACGGTCGTCGCAGTTGATGGCTTGACCGGTGAGCCAAGTGACAGCGGATTTTTCCCCGAAGATTTCCGTGAAGTTCCTTGCGACGCCTGCGTTTTTTGGGATGACCCTTTTGAATGCGGCGGTCTTCTACTGGACAGTGACGGGGACGGAATAAATGACCCCTTTGATCTTTGTAACGATACGGACTTCAACTCGTTCGTTGATGACGACGGTTGTGCATGCTACGAACTCGACGCCGACCTTGACGGAATCGACGACTGCGACGATCTGTGCCCGCATACGCCGTCCGATGAGCTCACAGATTTCGATGGGTGCTCGTGTTCCGATCTTGACGACGACCTGGATGGCGTAGACAACTGCGACGATCTCTGCGACCACACACCGTTGGACTCACTCGCCGATAGCGATGGGTGCGAGATTATTATTATCATCGACGATGGCTCTGGTGGCGGAACGACCGATTTCCCGCCAGTTTCCATCATGTGCGGCTCGTTTTCGACGCTCTCGTTGGCGATGATGCTTGCGGGCCTCGCGTCGTTTCGGTCCCGCCGATGGACTCGCTGACACCCCCACTGTTGACCGATGTGCGACAAGACCCATTCGCCATTCTCAAACCGAAAAGGAACGCACTCATGCGATTCAGTACTTGCGCTTCGTTCTTAATTGCGACCATCGCAATGTCACTCATCAGCGGCGAAGCTCTCGCACAACAAGATCCGTGGAACACCTACACAGACGCCACGAACGTATCACGGTGCGCCGTGATCAACGCAGCCAACGCCGAATTGGTCGTTTCGAGTGTGACGGGTCAACTGGTTTTGGTTTCGGCGACTGACGTAACGCTTGAGGACACGTTCGTGGATGCGGACAATTTCGTTTTCTTCGAGGGCGAGTCGATTGGTTCGATCGGGTTTGCTGCGGATGGGGATGGACTTCTCAGCTTGTGGTGGTTGACGCTAACGGGAACGGTGGTGGAGATCGACTCATTGACGGCTGTCCCTAGCGCGACGGACGAGACGCCTTCAGATTTTACCGACGCCGGCTGCGACGCCTGCGACTTCTGGGATGACCCGTCCCCCTGCGAGGAACCGACGATCACGGTTCCACTTTGTGGCGTGGACGTACCGGTCACGCTGCCAATGATCGGATTGGGTCTAGGCGTGATGGGTTTCGTTCAGCCCGGAGGTCGGGGGAGGCGAAATGGCGCGGCTCGTCTGGGTAGGTGGGGTCGGAGTCGAGTATGAGGCGGACGTCTGATTTGATTGCCGGTCAAGCTGATCGATATACTGAAATGACTTGACGCGGCGGTTGGATTTTTGTCCAATGGCGATCAACATTGGGCCGTGGTGCAATTGGCAGCACGTCTGACTCTGAATCAGAAGGTTCCAGGTTCGAGTCCTGGCGGCCCAAGTGACGTAAGGTGTGTTGAATCCGGAAGTTAGGGAAACTGTCCGAGCGTGGCTGAGCGACTGTAACCGAGACTGCAACTGGTATTGCTACCCGTTTCATTGTTTGGAGCAGCCACGGTGACCGCCGGACGGCCCGCCCCGTGCCCCCTCGTTTCGCCACCACAAAGCATCCCAGCAAGGCTGTGTTGAGATGTGCGGTCAGGGTATCAGCTCCTTCCTGAATACCTCGGAACGTGACGTCGCCGACATCCATTACGTTCGTCATGGCATCGCCTAGAATATTCCGGTCTCGAACATCGGATACACATCGCCGGAATTATGTAAGACGACGGTTGGTGCAATGGTACTGCCGCCGTAGTACATCCCTTTCCAGCCGCAGCCTGGGTCCACCTTCTCTGTTTCGATTAGGAATCGATCAACACGCGCGAGGATTGCCGGTCAAGTGGATTCGATCGGATCCTTCTAGAACTTACCGCCGTCCTAGTTTGGCGTGGTGATACTGGATCGCTCGTGGATTATCACCGGCTCCCCCCATATTCGCCCAAATCGGTGAATCTCCCTGTATTCTTGGAGAAAAGGCGAGCCGGGACGGAGAAGGTTTGCGGTGTAGAATTGCGAATTGACCACGAAGTCTGGTTTCAAAGTCATCACCATATTCGTGGGCGTAAGGTTGTTTCCCTTATTGTGGTAGTTCCCCTGGGGATCCCGAATGTCCCCTTCGGGCGGCGGGTAGAAGTCCAGCGCTGCGGGGGTACACAGCCCGATCGCGTCAATGACCTCGCCGGGATAGTAATATCCGAAGACTCCGACTTCACTGATCAGTACGACATCCGACGGATCGGTACGAGTGGCCAGGTACTCGGCGGCTTGGCGATAGAGGGTAGCCCGTTGAATTTCCCACATATCCCATAGTGCCCCCCATGGATTAACGGGGAACAATGCCCCTCGGTGCCTGTGGTCATACTCCCCATGATTTATCTTGACGTTGTTCACCGTGACAAACAAGAGGGCTATGATGAGTAGAGCGATTTGGGGGACTTTCCAATGATCCACGAATTTTCGGGCGACGACGGGGAGTGTGTCGAATGCGTAATCGAAAGCGCGAACCCATCCGACGAACAGAATGAGTATTGAAGAGACCACAAACGACGGGTAGTACCACCGTTGCGTATGCCCGATCCAGCCAAACAGGATGAGAAACATTGGGGGATAGAGCAAATAAATGATCCGCCCATCCGGTCTGACCACAATGAACAGAAGCGTCAACGGAAGCCCCAAGAACATGATCCACCGTCTTGCTTTCTGCAGCGAGGTCTCAAAATCACGCGAGGTTGAACCCGACAGTAACAGTGAACCGGCGTGATGCTCCCAGAGGTCCCAGGCGTGGGACGGTACACTCGGGAGCCGGTCGACCAGGTTTACTTCGTTCCCCGTGTACGGTTTGTATATCGCAGGGAACTTTTTCTTCGCATGTATGGTGTGAGGAATTGGCGAACCGTAATACGCCGTGGAGAATGTCAGCCAAAGGAGCGGAAGCGGGAGAAATGCAAGCAAGAGCCTCTTCTTGAAACGCCTCCTGCAAAAAATATATCCCCACACCAGCGCTACGACCACTATGCCTTCCGGTCGGATTAACGGTGCCAGCGAGGACAGAAACAGTGCCGACCGGTCGCGTTCAAGCCGGACACAATACAGGGAGCCAAACAGCGTCGCGAGGAACATGCTGCTCTCGAAACCGGCTGAGGAGATGCACACGTTCACCGCGTTCACGCCTATCAGAGCGGCGAGCAAGAGCGCGGGGAGCACCTTGCGCAACAGATCCATACCAACCAAGAAGGCGAGGATGAAGAGCAGAAAGTGGAACGTTGCATTGAGATACAACGCCGCTTGGTCTACCTGATCGACGCGGAAGACCGCGCAGAAAAGAGTGAGGGTAAACAGAAACGCAGGTGTCGTCGATCCTAAGACCGGATCGCCGGTCAGATTCCAGGATGGGCGTCCAAACTCCAAAAAATTCTTAACATGCCGGAACGTAATGTAGGCGTCGTCGCAAGGCTGGAGCTTCTGCGAAATCAAGAAGAGGGAGCAGACACCAGCGAGGGCGACAACGAGGCAACAGATTCTAGTCGATCCGAACGCTTTCATGATGCGTTCGATTGTCGGTCGGATCCAATGGCTCATCGGCGGATGCGGCTGCTCGCGTTGAGCTTCGTCGGAGATTCGTCTCATCGTGCCTTCCACTGGGCCCATCGTCGTTCCAGCGCGGCCACAAAATCGAATCCCCGGTTGCCGTGGATCACAGTCGTTTTCATTTCCCGCCCTCCGAAATGTCGTTCAAGGGCTCGCGACATCGAACCGCACTACGCGCCCGGTACACTGCAACCGTTTCGAGTAGTCTACCCGGAATCGTATGAGATTCAAAAATCGGGTGATAATCCAGCAATGGGTGATGCTCGCCAGTATTCTATGGACCTCAGGTAGTGCCCCTTTTTGCTGACCTTAGAGGTATCTTTGAATCAGAAGATCTAGGTTCGGATCTTTTTGGCCCCCGTAACAGCCGCCATCGTGCGTGCTTTCTCGTAGGAGTACGGATTCGTACTAAGATCCCAAACTAGGGGCGATTCTCAGGAGTTAACTCTTTGTAGATCGCTCGCCAAATCTCATCGGCGAACAGCGCGTGGGCGACTTCGTTAGGGTGGGCGTCGTTGTTGTTAACGATCAGACCTCGCCAATCCTTCCCGTGGATTGCTGGAAAAAGATCAACCACTTCGACGCCAATGGCTTCAAGTGCAGTGCGCACCTGCGTGTGTATCGCCTGGCGATCCAACTTCGCATCGTCAACTCTAATATAAGGTAGCAACGCGACACGAAACGCTACGCCGTTGTGGCCGCACATCTGGGCCATTCTTTGCAAACGACCAACCTGCGTCCCCCACGTAATCCGGTTTGCGTAACCGCCAGCCAGCCAACTTTGATATCGACGGACACTCGGCTCGCGGGGTAGCCACAGACTTCGGTAAAGGTAATCGAGCAGCGGCGAAGAATCGATATTAAAGAGCATCGGAACGGGGGGGCGCGTCGGGTCTGCGCCGTCACGGCGCGGAATCAGATCTTCGAGATCGTTAAGCACATAACAGAGAACCACTTCATCCACATCGAAACGGGACAAGAACTCATTGAGATGCGCGATCTGCGTACCCGTATCCCAGCCAGGTCGCGCTACGTTCATCATCTCGAACGTACCCGGTCGTTCGCGATCAAACCGTGATTGCAGGTCATCGGTAAAGCGATCCCCGGGATTCTCGACACCCCACCCGTAGGTAAACGAGTCTCCGACAAACGCAATGCGCCGGACACCCGGCGGTTTCGCTGACGTCCACTCGTTATCGCGATACCCGGCTGTATTGAGTTTTGTGTGGAGCGCAAACCACCGCCGCGCGGGAAGCGATACGCCAAAAGAGTCCGTCTCGACCGCAACGAAGCGAAAATAACTCTCGCCCGCCATCGACAACGCCCCAAGGAGGCAGGCGAGTATCAGCGCGTTCCCAAGAATCAACCCGGACCTGCGATATGTGCTACGCGGGAAGAAACGAAAGAAACACCAGGTGTGAAGCACGCATGAAAAAAAACACGCCCACCAGAGTAGGTAGTCAGACAGGTAACCGAAGGCACCGGTCGAAAACATCAGACGCGCTCCAGCGAAAGATCAATCGCGGTAGCAGAGTGAGTAATCGCTCCGACCGAGATTCGATCTACGCCTGTCTCTGCGACGGCTCGAATCGTTTCGAGCGTAATCCCGCCGGACGCTTCTAGCTTCACACGATCCGCGAGACCCTCTTGGTCGCGCATCGCCACAGCCCTTCGAAGATCGTCATGCGAGAAGTTATCAAGCAAGACAACGTCAATCCCCAACACTTTGAAAAGCTGCTCCACCTGATCAAGAGAGTCAGCCTCGACCTCGACGAAGTCGGGCACTATACCCTTCCCGTGCATACGGTTTAGCATCTCAAAAACGCTGCCCGCCAAACCCGAACAAGGAATCCCC
>JAJDDZ010000317.1 GCA_029260025.1 Phycisphaerae bacterium
TCGTCCATCGACAATCGCGCCAAAGGCTTTGGAACAGCGGGGAATTGAGCTACGGACATGCGAAAACTAGCTCCCGTGGGTTTGTAAGAAGACCGTGTTTCACCGCAAAATCAAAGAAAAGACGCATAGCTTCCCGCTGCCGGTCGCCGAGATCAAACTTCAATCGCTTGGTCAAGTATCTTTCCGCTAAAGCAACGGGCCAATTCAAACCGGGACCAAAATCTGCCGCGATCAACGCCGCAGCCCTCACTCCCCCATCGCGAGCGATCGAGAGACGCGCTCCGAGCTCACCATAATCCCGATCAACCGGACCAGCCCAGGCTGCGAACACGAACGGCAAACCCGTAAGCGTCTTCCACGCAGAACCTAAGTCGGTCTGAATATCGTAATCCAAGAGGGTGTTGTGAACGACCTTGTCGCCGATCAACAGAACAGCCTCACATTCGTCCACGGTCTCGTCGCCGCTGAACGTCACGACCTCCAGATCAGCGCCATATAACTCGCGCCAAATCACGCTGGCCAACACGACGGACGTATGTGAATCGCCATCGACATGAAGACGGCGAACCTGCTCCGGAGGAACGCGCGAGAAGACACGGACTGTCAGCGTTTCGCCATCGCACCCGATGCACGCGTCAGAGACGATCTGCCACTTCCGATCCGCACCGGCAAAGTCCACGACTGGAACGAGGGCGACATCGACCTCGGAGTCATCCAGACGCTCTGCGAGCTTGGAAGGGACATCAAAAACCAGCTCCAGGTCGGCGGCGCGATCTAGGCCATGAACCAGAGGGCGAGCATTGAGAAACGAAACGACGCCGAGCTTCCAGACGGGCTGAATTGATTCTGTCATGGATCCTCGCGACAAGCGTGTATTGGCCAACAGTTTCAGCGCCCTTATACGCGAGAGACTGACCATTTATTCTCCCTAAGCGGATTATAGGTTAGCGCCGACGATTCGCCAACGAACACGGGCCAGACACACAACCTTTCACGCTTTTTGAAACGATCAGCGACCCTCGCTCTCGTTGACACCGAGGGGCGACCGAGATAGCCTCGCTGGTCGTGACGGGTACCCGACTCAACCGATCGCAACGCCACTTCGCACGATTCGCTGCGATGCTGGCGATGACCACACTCCTTGGCGCATGCGCGACCCCCCAATCGCGACTCGACGTGGTCGATTTCTCCCAAGATGGATCCACCAACCATTACGTCGAGGAATTCGACGAAGCCTTTTATGACATCGACGACAACGGGAATCTAGACCTGATCCTCAGACGCGCCCACACAGGGCGCATGTCGGATGAACTGGACCTTACTCAAGTCGTTCACGTCCGAAGCGTCTGGAGGAGCATTCCAGGGCAAACGATAGCCGACGACGATCAGATTAATGCAACCATCAACTACGCGATCATGGGGGCTGCAACCGGACACACGTTTGAAGGTGCGGGGTCAGTCTTTTTCAAGTTGGACAAGCGAAAAGAAGTCTTGACCGGCGAGCTAGGTCGCGCCGTCGTAAAACCGTCACGGAAAACGTCGCCGACCCGTCCCCTCTTTTCCAGAGCAGAATTGTCAGGAAGCTTCAGAGCGATTCGGGACTCCAGGCAGGTTAAACTCATCAAGAACGACCTGCGACGAATCTTTGGCCCCCATCCGGTCGGATAATCACCTCGTCCCCGTACCAGAGCTTTGCTTTTCGACTAAACCTTTATGCGCTGATGGAATCGATCTAATCTACCGGTAGCGTCGCCGCATACGCTGCCACGGCGATGATCTGCTGATCGGTCCAACCGATCAGCTCGAGTGAAGGCATTGGACTGCCCGCGTGGCCAAAACGCATCTTGTGCAGTAGCTCCCAGGGATTGTTGGCGCCAACGGTGCCCACATACTCCGGATCAAGTGCCGTCCCGAAGTTGATTCGCTGCCCGTCGGCCTCGTGACAATTGACGCAGTTGATCCCGAACCCGCCTGCCCCGAGACCCAGGTCGCCGGGAAATGTTCCGTCCGGGTCAATGAAGTCATCCGTATCTACGATCTCATCCTTCAAGAAACGGACGACATCCCAGAGGTCACGATCGGTCATACCATACGCATCCAAATCGTGACCGTTTTGAGTCACCACTGAGTCTGCTTTGAGAAGCTTGAACATCTCGTTGGGCGACATGGCTGAACCAAATAGGCCCGGAATCCCAGTAAAGTGCGACCCGCTTGCATAGGCACCGTCCACTCCCTTGTAGTCCCACCCGTGACACTCCTTGCAGCGGAACGTCGTCCTTCCAGTTTTGACGCCAACGGCGGGATAAAGGGGATGATCGCCTGTCGGGGGGGCGACGTTCGACTCGCTCCACCACTGGTCATAAAGTCGCCCGCCTCGAACAGCGCTCGCCAGCACATACGCAGCCGAAGATGTGGCAGTGGGTCCGTCCATTGCGAGTGTCCAGGACTCCATGTCTAGCGCACCGACCGCGCCGTCACCCTCCATATCTAAGAACGCACACTCCACGGGCGCATGAGGCCAACCTCCACCAAACGGCGCCACTGGACGGCCGCCGCCAAAGCACTGTTGAACGACGGCGAAGTCGGAGAGGTCTATGTCTGTGTCGCCGTCAGCATCGCCCGGGATCGCATAGTGCGCAGTCGAAAACGTCCAGTAGTAATTGTCGTCGGAAAAGGCCGTCCCGTCGTTGATGGCAAGCCCCGAGACGAAAAACGTCAATGGACCAACATCGGTGGCCGGCGCATCCCAACCAACCGCGAAATCATACGAACCGCCATTCGCCGCCCAGTTCGCCAGAGAGTTGGCGACGCCCGTACTGGTGTGTGCGATGAACTGCGTATCCCCATCAGCGAACATCGTGTTCGCCATGTCTATCTCTTGCAAGGTACCGACGGACCCGCCTCCTGGTTGCTCAACGCTGATCTCGAAACCTGCGCCGAGCTTCTCGGCGTCGGACACGCGAACGGAGAAATCGTATTGGTTCCCGACGCGATACCGGCGGGGTACGTCGATGAGTTCAACCGATCCCAAACCCGTCTCGTGTGGGTGACACGCGTTGCATCCCGCCCCGTTACCGCTTGGAGCACCCGTTAGCGCAGGACCCGCGCCCGCACTGAACCCAATCGCGAGCGGTATTGCTGTCAGGACACTAGCAATCACCGCGCAAAATGACACCCGACGTTGAAACGCTGTAACCATCACTCTTCCCCCCTCAGAATCGGCGTAGTCGCAACCTTCGACGCGAGAAACTTTCTCACCGTCGGCGAACGAGCCCTCTTCGCTCGAATCGTCCGAGCAAACCAAGTGCCACGCGGCTACGACAGATGATATCTCCCAAGAATGCGGAATTCAAATGCCGTGAAGGTCCGATAGGCGGGAAGAAAACCGCCCTCAGCCTATCAGGCGACGTCAGCAAGGTTCAGGACCCCACGATGCCTCGACAGAAGGGCTCTTTTCAGTGCGGCATGGTCAGGGTCTTTTAAGAGAGGATCTGCACTCAGAATGGCGGCTGCATCGTCGCGGGCGTGCTCAAGAAGCTCAAAATCTGTCACGAGATCCGCCACGCGAAACGCCGGGACACCATGTTGACGTCTTCCAATCAACTCGCCCGGACCGCGAAGGCGAAGGTCTTCTTCGGCGATGCGGAACCCGTCATTGGACTTGCAAAGCACGCCCAGACGCTCGCGAGATGTTTGGCCGCGTGCGTCCGACATGAGCAAGCAATACGATTTTTTCGACCCACGCCCGACGCGCCCTCGAAGTTGATGAAGCTGACTGAGTCCGAACCGCTCGGCGTGCTCGATCACCATCAGCGTCGCATCAGCAACATCGACGCCCACCTCAATGACCGTCGTAGATACCAGCACCTGAACCTCGCCTCTACGAAAGCGATCCATGACTTCTTTTTTCTCAGCCGGCTTCATTTTCCCATGCAAGAGCCCGACAACACGCCCCTCAAGGAACGTCTCGCGCAGGCTCTCTACCTCGACCGTCGCGGCCTTAAGTGGCAACGCATCCGATTCATTGACCAACGGATAGACGACATACGCTTGCTCCCCCTTGTCTACGCGCGACCGAACAAACCGCCATGCCTCACTTCGTTTTTGCTCAGTGACAAGACGTGTGACGATCGGCTTTCGCCCCGGCGGGGATCCCGCGATGATCGATACGTCGAGATCGCCAAAGACCGTCATCGCGAGCGTTCTCGGTATGGGCGTCGCTGTTAACACCAGGACATGTGGCGACGGACCTTTTTGACGAAGGGCTGCTCGCTGAGCGACGCCAAACTTGTGTTGCTCATCTATAATGACCAACGCGAGTTTGGAAAAGCGAACCTTCTTTTCAACAAGAGCATGCGTTCCGATTAACCAATCGAGTTTTCCACAGGCAAGGTCGCGTAAGAGAATCGCTCTCTCGCTTTGCTTGGTCGATCCCGCCAGGTACCCGATCCGCACGCGACTACCCGCCAAGTATTGATTCACCTTGGCAAAGAGCTGCGAGGCGAGGACTTCGGTCGGCGCGAGCATCGCGACCTGCCGCTTTCGTGCGATCGCAGCAAGCGAAGCATACACCGCAACGGCAGTCTTTCCTGCACCCACGTCCGCCTGCAGGAGGCGATTCATTGGAAGATCCCGCGCCAGATCCGCGCAAATCTCCACCACCGCATGATCTTGCCCCTTGGTCATCGAAAACGGAAATCGCTGGCGAATCCGTTCGTCTATCGTTGGCGTCATTGAAATCGGCGTAGCACGCGGTCCCGCTCTAAGCTTCCGCCGACTTGTCTGGATCGCAAGCTGAAACAAGAGCAACTCATCATAGGCGACGCGCCGCCGGGCGACCCGGACATCCATAGGCCCGGTAGGTTTGTGGTAGCGCACGATGGCAGTTCGGCGCGGGGGAAGGTCTCGCTTCTTGCGAAGAGCCGCCGGGAGGATTTCTTCAATCTGTGGCGCAGCAACGTCAAGAACGCTTTCGACCAATCGCTTGATCTGGCGACTACTCAGCTCTGCGATGGCTGGGTAGACAGGTTCGCGACGCTCGTGGTCTTCAGCAAATGGATCTTCGCCTTTTTCGATAATCGAAATCTCAGGGTTGACGATCTGTGGTCGAGCGTTGTAGAGATCGACTTTCCCGGTGAGTCGAACGACGATCCCGGGATGCAAGCGGTCCGCAAGATAACCAGAGTTGAACCACCGAACACCGCACCGTCCCGTCCCGTCGATGACCTGCGCGCTGATCGTCCCAGAAGAAAAACGTCCGCTTACCCTAACGTTCTTGAGTTCACCGATGACCGTCGAGAGACCGCCCGGTTCAACGGTTCCGATCGCTTGAGACTGGGGTTTGCACTCGTGGCGGAATGGGAACAGGTGAACAAGGTCGCCAACATTACGCACACCTAGCTTTGAAAAATGCTTCGCCCGAACAGGGCCGACGCCCTTGACGAATTGAACGTCGGTATCGAGTGTTAGGCCCGAACCCACAAAACGCTCCTGCGGTTACGACAAAACGACCCCGCAGGAAGCGCCCAAAGCGGGCGAAACACTACGGAATCATGAGTTCCTGTCCGACGCGAATCATATTAGGATTGCCGATCGCTGATCGGTTTGCCTCATAGATTTCTTTCCAACGCGATTGGTCGCCATTGTAGTATGTGCGAGCGATCGAATAGAGCGTGTCCCTTTTCGAAACCGTGTGCACCCGGCCACTGCCAGAGGTAGCAGCAAGGGTCGTTGTTGCCACCGGGTAGGAATACGCATTGGCCGCGGGCTCTGGAAGAGGCTGGTACGCTGGATAGTTGTCGAACTCAGCCGTAGTTGCGAAACCTGCGTCTAACGGGTCCGTCGCTGCTGCGGGCTTTTTCCCAAACAGAGAACAACCAGTCAGCGTGGTAAGAACACAGAAAGACGCCAGTATTGTGAGAGAGTTTCGTTGCATTTCGTGACCTCCTTGTCGCGATCGAGGCGTTGGAAGGAACCTGTACCTTCCCTATCCTAATATCGACATATCGCATGTCAACAATAATCCTTCACAACTTTGTGCAAACATCGCGAAGCGCCGTCGAAAAACTTGTGAACTGTTGATAAGAAGATCACCCGTCGAACGCTACGTGCGATGAAATTGGCGGTTCAAGTCAGCTTTCGTCAGGCGCAACATCGTCGGACGACCATGCGGACAGCTCGTTGATTTGTCGATTAAGTGTCTCTTCTCTAACAGCGCTTCAACCTCGGCCGGTGAGAGAACATCCCCCGCCTTTACCGCAGCCTTGCAGGCCATCATGTCTAGCACCTTGTGAATCACCACCTCAGCCGTCGCGACCTGATCCGGCTCGTCGTCGCCGTTTGCTGGCTGACTCTCAAGAAGATCTAACAAGTCTCGCATGAACGATGGCACATCCGTGTCCTTTAGGAGCGCCGGAAAACTCTGGACCGCGATAGCATCCGGACCAAACGCCCCGACCTCGATCCCCAGTCTCGACAGCAACTCGCCATTGGCGTCCAAGAGCGACACCTGCTTCGGCGTTGCATGCACGGTCTCTGGCAGGAGAAGTCGCTGCCCCTCAAGGGGGCCTTCGGTGATGCGTTCTTTGAGATGCTCATACATCACACGCTCATGCAGCGCATGTTGATCGATAATCACAATCCCTTCGGCGGACTCCACCACGAGATACAGGTTGTGCATCTGAACAGCCCGAGGTCGATCGGGCGGCAAACCATCCACCCGCTCTCCACCGGCGCGTCCCGAAAACCCCAGCGGCTCGCCATTTTGATCCGCAGCAGGCTCTTTGTAGAGCGATTCCCAAACGTCAGCCACATCCCCTCGAGGGCCGCTGACTGGACCGCGCGGTTCACCATAGGATCCGACGCCGACCCCACCCGATCGCGGTTCGCCCGAACCACCATAACTGGGGGCGTTCTGAGAACCTGGTACCCCCGGATTGATCGGAGTAATAGCTTTGAGTTGCTCAGCCATCTCCCGTCGGAACCGATCTTGCTCGGCTGGATCAACTGCCGCCCTCGCCCGATCCGTATTCACGGCGGGACTCAGGTCCGCACGCTGAAACGTCTCTCGCAACGCACTGAGCACCTGCGAATGAATCATGTTCGAATTCGCCCATCGCACCTCGATCTTGGTCGGATGAACATTCACATCAACTTCATGGGGGTCAATCTCGATGAACAGGAATAGGACCGCGTGGCGATGCGGCTCCATCAGCCCGCGATACGCTTCTTTGATGGCGTGAAGAACAAACCGATCGCGAATAAATCGCCCGTTGACAAACACGTATTGCCACCGTGCGTTAGCTCGCGATTGGGCCGGCGGACCTGCGTAGGCGTCAATCATCAAGCCCCGTTCTTCTCGCTTCACATGCAAGAGCGCCGAAGCGAGCTCCGGCCCGTAGAACCTCCCGATCCGTGCAAGACGACTCTCGCATGCGGGCAAGTCTTGTTTCACTCGCCCGTTTGTCGTCAGTTTTAGGTCCACATGTGGGTGCGCCAGCGCGATCCGCGCAAACTGTTCGCTGATATGTCCCGATTCAGTACTTGCCCCTTTGAGAAACTTCCGTCGCGCCGGGACGTTGAAGAAAAGATCTCGAACCTCGATCGTTGTACCCTCACGACACCCCGCCGCCTGCGCCGCCTCAAACCGATCGCCGGCCATCTGGATTTCGTTCCCCGAGATCGCGCCGGCAGGTCTAGAGACAATCCGCAACTTCGACACAGCGGCGATGCTCGCAAGCGCCTCTCCGCGA
>JAJDDZ010000318.1 GCA_029260025.1 Phycisphaerae bacterium
CGCAATTGGAACGCATTTCTGGAAGTCGTGGAATTTGACGACGGCCATCGTGAGCTAGTTTCGGTTTGGTGGCTTAGCCCTGTCGGAGCGAACGACGACGACGAAATGTCCGGGATGAGAACAGAATGAAAACGATTTCGACCAACCCAAGACCGAAGAGCTTCATTGACACAGCGGTACGGCCCAGCTTCCGAATTGGGCGGCACTTCTATCTTTGTGGGCAATCCGGGATCGCTATCGCGAACAATGGCTTCGGAGGTGTCGTGATCCGGCTGGCCAGTGGCGAGGTAATCCATCTACACGAAATCCAATGGCGCGGGGAACTCGTGATCGAGCCCGCTAATAGCGTGCTTGCCAATGAGCGGAACAAGATATCTGGAACTAATCGACAAGACACCAACGAGCCCTCTACCAAACCAAACGAAAGGGGGTCGTAACCGATGCTCAATCCAATCAACCTAATAGTTCTGACAAGCGTCTTCCTCATCGTTCTAACGTGCTCGCACTCAGGACTTTCCCGCGCACAAATCTTCACGCAACCACATCGCATTCTTCTTTCGATAATCACCGCCATCCTCGCGATCCTTGGCCTCATTGGAATGTTTCAAACACCCAAACACGCGAACGGCATCACTCCAACGCCAGCCAATCCAGCAAGTTGGATCACGGCATTATTGATCCCCTACGCAACGCTTGGCATTGCGATCTTCCTTGTTGCTCTCGCGTTATTTGTGCTGAGATTCTTCAAAACTAAACACGGCAACCAGAAAACTCTCCATCGTAGTTCCGACCACAGCCATCGGGTTAAGACCACCGACTATGGAGTCCGGAGCGACGAGTAATGTACCTCAACCAACCCCAAGATCGTTGGCAGAAACTTCGCGAACGCCTCAAAGATGCTGCGCGTCTTCCGGTGATCATCGGCCTAGCTTTCACAGTATGCATGGTGGTCTGGTTAGTCTGTTGGACTGCATTCCGCGCGGCCATGTACCTGTTCGATCGTTACCTATCTGAACCATGGAACATAGGATCATGAACACAGGTCACTCGCCAAACCTTAATCCGACTGGCCCTGCAGTTAGTAGCGGCACTCAACAGTCCGGCGCGAGCGCCCCCTCGCGTGAGATCCACCGCGTTACGCTTAAGCATTTCCACGGTGTTCGGGTAATCGATTTCATCTACCGCCTAATCACGAGTGCCACGGATGACCTCCGGTACATCACATGGGAGCTTCTCTCTGGTCCCTCGCTTGCTTGTACCTGCGACGCCCAAGGCCCAGACGATGTCCGCGCCTGCTGGGCGTGCGGCGAGCTTTGGTGCAGCCGTTTTCATTCAAGAAGCTGTGATGCATGCGGCCTCGTTCACGGCGTCTGCTGTCTCAAACCCATCAGTTTTCAGAATGTCAACGCCGTGGTCTGTAAATCGTGTGCTTCGGAGCTCACCGCTTCAAAGTTCACGAGTATTTGCCGTGCCATCAAAGCTGGAGTTTGGGATTAGTTTCATGCGTAACGCTCAACGATATCGCAATCACAACGAACGCTCGCATGCTGACCGTTTGCAACATGATCTCCGACCTGAGGATGTCATAGCAACCGTTCAGAATCCGTGGGCGCGCTGGGGGGACGTCCCCGGAGGCGACTTGCTTGCAAGCCAATTGATCCTAGAACCGCAAGACCGCGAACTCGCGGAACTCTTCAACCTTGTACGTAGCGACCAACTTAGCAAGGGGGCGGTATGTTCCGACCCGTTCTGGCCCCAATATCCCGCCTCTCACGCGTTACCGGAGCTATCGCCGGGAAGGATCCCGATCGCGGCACTCCCTACCGGCGATGTTCTCTCGCTGGGCATCGAAGACATTCTCAAGAATATTTTGATATGTGGTCCTACAGGCGGAGGCAAGACAAATAGCATCAAGGCCATCATCGCCGCCATCCTGGAGTCTTCGCCATGAGTTTGATCATAGCCTTCGATCGCAAAGGCGGGGAGTTGGTTGATTGCGACTACTTGATGTCACGCGGACTTCCGGTGTTCGTTCTTCAGTGGCAAGAACTTCAGTTAGCATTGCTCCAGCCAATTCAGGGAATGCCGATCGCCTCGTTTTGCGCTACGATCGTGCAACTGCTGGCAACACATCTAAATCTCTTTGCCAGTCGGCGACTGCTACTGCAAACACTTGAGACACTATTCCGAAAACCTCGCAGTAAGGGAACCTGGCCGACGCTTAGAGAATGGCTCCACGAAATCGATGGGATCAAGGGCAGTGCTTTATCTCGGCTCGGGCAGTACCGCGAAGCGTCTCTCTTTGCACTCGGACAGATTCAAAGGGAACTTGGCTCGATTCTGGGCTTTGCCGCGAGCAATTTCTTCGAACGGCTCTTGGCACTTCGCGGATGTGTTGTGATTTCAACATGCGGGCTCAGTGTCGAGATGGAATCGATACTGACGAGCTTGGTCATCAGTTGGGTATATCAATGGCGCGAGAATGCTGACCCAGCAACGCTGGGACCACTTTTCTTCATAATCGACGACGCACTTCAGCTTGTCCGCGGCAGCGCTTTCGGAGAAACGGAAGGCGGCATCAACCCGCTTTCCACCTGGTCGTTCATGGGTCGCTCCAGAAAAATCGGCTTCATCATAGCCGCACAAAACTACTCACTGATCAGCCCAGCACTGCGAAACAACTGCGATTCCATTCTCTGTTTCGCGAGTTATGGCCGCGACGCGCAGGAATTGGGACGCGACTTGTCCCTTTCGCGTGATCAGCAGGCGACCTTATCGCAAATCCGTCCCGGCGAAGTCGTTGCCATTGCACGGAGTACATGGCCATTGGCGGTCTACGGACGCGTCCCGGAGATTCTGTGATGAAGATGAAACACTTGTCTGAAAAGGCTCGGTTGCAACGGGCTCAGCCGTTTCTGAGCTCAGTGACCGCATCGATGCCCCGAGCGGTAACGCGACCGTCGATTAGTGAGCTTGCCAAGACCTCGCTCAACGTTCTCATCAAGGCGGCGCTTGAACCTGGGATCTTCCTTCTTGCAATCTACGCTTCGTTGAACCTACATCCGGTCGAGGGTCAAACAGCCATCAGGGATCTACTTGCGCGTGGAATGGTTCGAATGCAACGTCTTGTCCGCAGGGGCAGAGGGGGCCAACCGCAGTGTCTGGAAACTTTAGGCCCAGGCCATACTGAACTCGCCAAACGTGGCATCCAGCCCGCGGCCAGAAAACTCAAAGGCGGGTTCAAACACGACGTTTATGGTCGACTCGTTGAGAAATCTGTGAAGCCGAGCGTTCGCCTCTTTCGCCTTGAGTACACGCTGGGCGCAAAGACGTTCGACGGTCTGGCGGAAGGTCTCGATGGAAAACTCACCGGCTACGAAATCGTCCTAAGCGGCGCGGCCAAGCTCAATTCCGAGCAAGCGATGAAGGCGGCAAGCGTTGCGGGCATCGAGGAGGTCATCCTCTGCTGCGAAGATCGAAAGCTCATGAAGAACATCGAGACGCAGCTAAAGAAAATCGACGCGTTGGGCGTCTACCGAAATCGAATTGCGTTTCGTCATCTGAGCGATTTCGTGGAGGTGTAACAGAGGAACCAACGCGCTGCCCCGAAAGACCCTGCGAATGCTGAAGGAGAATTTGAAATGAACCAGTTTCCACAAAGACCAGACCCGAGCCAATGGCCCAATAACGGACCACCCGGCCAACCGGTCTACCAGCGTCCCGATCCGATGGTCTGGAATCCGTTATTTCCACCGGGAAAGGATCCGCCTCAAAGCGGCTACGGCCCAGCCCCACAACCAAGGAGTCGTGTGGCGGAGTTTGGCGCGATCGCACTCGTCACTCTCGCTGTTGTCGCGGTTGTCGTGTTCCACGAGCAAGTCTTGCTGTTTCTTTCGAGCATGCGCTTCGTGGGGGGTAACTACATGGAGCGAATTATCGTCGGTGCCGGTGCATGGGGCCTCAACCTGATCGCGCTTCTCGGTGCGATCAAGGTTCTTTCACAATCTTCAGGGGACAAGAGATGATCCGAACGGCAATGGAAACTGATATCGGCTTGCGCGAAAACTTGGAGGACACCGCACGCGTCGTGACCATTAAGCTGAATCCTGAGTCGGGGCTCGAGGCGACAATCGCGGTTCTCCCAGATGGCGCCGGCGGACCAAACGCTGGTGAAGTAGCCAGTCAACTGGGTGCGGATCACATCGCGAGTGAAATGGCGTTCTTCTTCATAGGCTCCGACCTCGACGGTGCGCCCTTGGAAGTGAAGCGCGACAGGCTCCTCGCCGGGCTTGATGGATCTATGAGATCAGCCAATGACTTGATTCTTCAAAGCGTCGAACAAAAACCCGAACTCTCCGGGATGGCAACAACAGTTGTCTGCGCCGTGATGCTTGGCAATCTGCTTGTTGTCGGATGGGCGGGCGACTCCCGAGCGTACGTGTATTCTAAACATCGATTCGCTCGCCTGACACGCGACCATAGCAAGGTGCAGGAGCTCCTCGATCTCGGTTTGATCAACGCAAATGAGGCGAAGACGCATCCACAGGCGCACACCATCACACAGTATCTCGGCAAACCCAAAAACTTCGCGCCCGCCTACTCGGTTTGTGAGATCACGCCCGGAGACATCGTCCTTCTCTGCTCCGATGGCCTTACCGACGTGCTCCCCGACGAAACGATCGAACGCGTCGTCGCGTCCTGTCACGCAGGCTCAATTCGGTTTGACGAATTGCCCGGGCAGCTTGTCCGCGCAGCCCTCAAGGCTGGGACGACTGACAACACGACCGTCGTCTGCGCTCAATACGAGCCCAACCCGCCCGAAAACTCATCGAGAAAACTCCGCCGCACGGTGACGGCGGATTACGCGATTGCCGTCGCGCAGTCATTCAACCACCTTCAAGGAGGAAAAAATTGATTCAACGTAACGACATAAACCGGCCCAGTGAAGCGGCCTGCGAACAATGTGAAGTCAACCGCACGAGTGGAGCATGCTTTTGCTCCGGGTGCGGAACCGACTTGAGACCCGCCGCACCAGCACCGAGCGTCTCGACACTTGTGGAAGAACCCCAAGTCGTCGTAGCTGATGTATCTACGCAGGTCCAAGCTCTGAGACCACGGCCAATGGTACCTGCCCCGACAGACGTCACGTCGGCTCCGCCCTTGCCTCCCCCGCAGGAGCCTTCGGTAGAACCTCTTGAGGCAGAACCCATTGATGCCGAGACACCCCGTTGTTGTCCGGCCTGCGGCGCTGCACAAGCTGAGGAAAACTCAAAAGCCAAGTACTACATCACGCAGGTCGGCAAGGACGCCGCAGAGCTTCCGATGGCTCTCGATGTTGAATACGTAGTCGGTACGGACGAAGAGTGTGACGTAACGATCACCGGGGACTCGTATCTTTCCCGAAGACACGCGCGTCTACGAAACGACGGCGGCATGATCTTCGTTGACGACCTCGGCAGCTCCAATGGCACCCTTCTGCGAATCCGCCGCCCGATCGTAATCGAACCCGGTGACGAAATCCTCGTGGGCACAAGCGTTCTGCGTTTGGAGCAGCACGGATAACCGCCCCCTCCCCCGGAGCGAAACGATGTTGGTAAGGATGAATATCAACGAAACGATCGCCGGAAGCTATCAAGTCATTGATTTGATAAGCACGGGCGGCCAGGCAACCGTCGCCAAAGCCATCGAGAAGAAGACGGGGCGATACGTTGCGATCCGCATGTTGACCGTGCCCGATGACGCCGCACACCGAGAACAGGAAGAGAAGAGGTTCAGACGTGCCGCACGGCTTCGCTTTGGGCACCCCAATATCGTCGATCCGACCGAACTCGTCGAAGAAAACGGCAACCTCTACATGATCATGCCTTTCATAGACGGGTTGACGCTGCAAGACCTCGTCGCTCGCAGCAGCGGACTCATCCCCGTGACTGACGCGATCGAGATCATCCATCAGGTTGGCTGTGCACTGGGGGCGTGCCATGCCAGGGGCGTCACCCATCGCGATATCAAGCCCGACAATATCCTCATTGATAATCAAGGCCAGGTGTACGTTTTGGATCTTGGGATTTGCAGTGTCGCCGGTGAGCCCACATTTACACGCGGCGATAAGTTTCAGGGATCGTTCTATTGGACTTCGCCGGAGCAGATCGCCTCACCCGGAGCGAGTGATCCGCGGCTCGATCTATACTCTCTCGGTGCTGTCTTCTTCTTGCTGTTAACGGGATGCTATCCCGCCTGCGGCGACACGCAAGAGCAGATTTTGAGCTGCGTCTGCAACCAGACGCCCCCGCCGCCTCGCTCAGCTAATCCCAGCATTCCATGGCACATTGATCGCGCGTGCATGCGGCTTTTAGCGAAAGATCCAGCGAGACGATTCCAGACAGCGGGCGAGTTCCTGCGTTGCCTTGCCGGCGATGGGATCCCCGCACTCGAAAGCAAGTATTGTGTGTCCTGTGGCGAGTCCGCGAATAAGGAAAGTAGTTTCTGTACTCGTTGTGGTGCGAGCCTCCAAGGCGGGCAGAACTCATCCGATCGCTGCATCGCCTGTGGCGCCGCAGCCGACAACTGCGACGTGTGCCCGAGCTGCGGTCGTCAATTCAGTCCATCCGATCATCGCCTGGTCTTCGCGGCAGGCTCATTGACCGGGGCCGCTTTCCGTATCCCTGAGGGAAACTACGTAATCGGCCGGGCGACTCTCTCACCGAGGGATTTTCAGATATCGCGTCAGCACGTTCACGTGTCCTGTCTCAACGGATCCGTTCAATTCCACGACGCCGGGAGCGCCAACAAAACCCGCGTCGGCGGAGAACTTGTCGACCAACCGGTCGAACTGCAACCAGGCATGGAAGTCGCCATCGCCGGAAACATCGGTAAGTACAACACTCTTGATGAAAGTTAATTGAAATGAATGTTCAATGTCCTGCGTGCGGAAGCACGAATACGTCAGTTGCTCGGTTCTGCCATCAATGTGGACAGTCGCTTCACGCGACTTCCGTGGAAGGTCGAACTGTGGTCATGAGCCCGACCGCGTTGGGTTCTGGGTCAGGTTTGGCAGTCAATCACAACACGATTCGGCATAACCTGGGGTTGCCCGGATGCAACATCGCGATCGCTAACAATCGCGTGACAACGGTGAATGCCATCGATCAGCGAGAGCACACCATGATGGTGGCAGATGTCTCTGGCAGCATGGGCTCCATTCTGGACGCCGGTGTCAGCAAGCTGGATGCAACGATCAACGCACTAACCAACATGATAATCAACAAACATCGCATCGATGCTACGGACGAGATCGGCCTGGTTACGTTCGACTCAAGTGCGACAGAAGTCATTCCGATTTGCCCTCTTGACGCAAACAAGCCAATGCTGATTCAGGCTGTGCAATCATTGCAGGCTTGCGGCGGAACGGACCTCAATGAAGGGGTCACGCTCGCAGGGCAGTGCTTCGACTGGAGCCACACCGACGTGGTGCGAAGAATCGTACTCCTCACCGACGGAGAGGGCGGCGACCCGCTTCGCATAGGCGACACGCTCAAATCCAAAGGCGTTGTCATCGACGTGATCGGCGTCGGACCAACGAAGAAAGATGTTAATGAAAAACTGTTACGCAAGCTGGCCTCGGTCATCGATGGTGAAACCCACTACCGCTTCATCAAGGACCACCGCACGCTCATCGACCATTACACACAGCTTGCCAACAAAACCGCGACCGCCGTGTAGCTGCATAACGTAACTGAAAGGAACAGCAAAAGAAATGATCATCCATGCGTCCAACATACTCGCTCTGCCGATCTTCCTGATCGCGTCCGTTCTGAACTGCTACGTCTGCCTTGTTGGCCTGCGGTTCTTGTTCAGCCAGATACGTACCGCTCGTGCGAGTCCTGACTTCGCGGCAATTGAACTCCTTACGAACGCCCTTCCACGACTGCTCGCACCTTACATAGCGAAGCGCGTGGGAACGTATCCCGCTTGGCTTCCTGTAGGGTGTGTTGTTGCTGCCTTGTTGATCCAACAAGTGCTGACGTGGGTTCTTGTTGGTCGATAGGAGGCCGGGTCTTCTGAAGCCCCCTCGAAGATTGTGTTCATGGACGAGCTAGCGAAAAACAACTCAGATGCTTTCATGGTGGAAGCCTCGATTCCGTCCATTGCACAGCCCGAAGAATTTCCAGACCTGCTCACGGCTGACGAAGCGATCCGTTTCTTGCGCCTCGACGTTAATGGTCCGGTCAAGCCCGAATTATCGCTAAGGAGGTACCGAGAACTGGGCCTTTTACGCGGAGTCAAAGTAGGCAGGCATATGAGATACCTGAAGAGTGAACTTCTCGCCTTCTTGCAGCGAAAGACGGACGAAGGCCAGCATTCGCCGTGATTCCACTTGACTTCGTCCCGTGCTGAGTTACTTCTACCAATAGAATGTGCCATGCGGTGACACCTTAGAAAACGGAGAAACGAGACAAGCATATGGCAACCAAGAAAGTTGGGCTGTATAAGAATCGCGACAAATGGTCGGTGAGATGGCATTTGGACTATGATCCTGAAACCGGAAAAACGCCAAGACCGAGCAAAGCCTTTCGTCTGAAACGCGATGCCGAGCGCTATCGAGCCACTAAACAAGCTGAGTTTGATCGCGGCGCTACACGAAAAGTTCCTGTTGAGATAATGCTTGGGGCTTTCTTGGCGCTCTACATGGCACGGCGTAAGCATGAATGGCGTGAAAAGACACGGCAACTCATTCAGAATCTTTGTGATCGCCTCATCAATTACTTTGGAAAGAACAAACAACTTCGAGCAATCACACCAGATGAGGTCTCAAAATTCTGGAGTGAGGCAAAGCCGCTATTCCCAGAGATCTCAGGACCAGAGTTAAGTCGCTACACAAAGAATCGGATCCTTCGAGACACAAAGGCGATTTTCAAGTTTGCGGTGCGTAACGGCTACCTTACATCCAATCCGTTTGATGGAATCAAAGGGCTGCGAGTCGGTAAGATGGTGCGGGATTTTCACTATCTGCTTCCAGGACAGTATTTGGATCTTTTACGGGCAGCCCCGGACTTGCGTTGGAAAGTGATCTATGCGGTCGCATATACGACAGCTTTGAGATCAGCTGAAATCTTTTCCCTGACTGAAGACAACATTGATTTGAAGGCCGGGAGAATCATCGTCGCGAGTCGAGAAGGATCCGATACGCTGCCACCTTTCTCCGTCAAAGATTTTGAATCTCGCGAGATTCCACTTCCACGTCACACATTGAAACTCCTCAAGGGCTGGCTTCGAATTCGACCGAAAAGTTCGCCATTGATCCTACTAACTCCTGAAAGATACGAACGTGTTCTCGCGAAATGGCACGAGCATCGAGAGTCGGGGAAAGGTTGGGTCAACAACTATCTTGTTAATAATACGTTGATTTCTCTACGCCGCCACGCGAAGTGGGCTGGACTGAAATTGGATGGGCCGTTAACGATGCACGGATTCCGAAAATCATGTGGCCAGAACTGGGCCAACCATCTTCCGATGAACGTGGTGAAAGAGTTGATGGGACATGCAGATATTTCAACGACCGCAAAATTCTATTCTGCTGTTTCCAAGGAGCACGAAGCTCATGCGCAGTGGATTACGGAGGCGATTACTGTTGGTCGGGGGCGGAATAAATCCTTTAATCGTACGCGGCTGAATCGGCAGGCACAAAGTGCATAGTAATCGTTTACGATTGCGAACCGCTTGCTGCTTCGACAGCCAGCAAGATCCTGGCTACTTCTGGCATGTGGCATGCGTTTGTCACTCAACCTGCCCGGAGGAATTTGCAATTGTAGCGATATGAGACGAACGCTATTAACATACTTGATCCGAGAGGCAACAATATTGTAGTGAAGAGGCAACTACATCGACTAGCAAGGCGCCGGTATCATGAACATCTCGGCTGAGAGAATACGGCGTACAGCACGCAAAGCAATTCCTTTTACGTCGAGGTGCCTTCTTCAAAGTTTGATCTAAGGGAGCCTGATATGCTCGACGAATCGTTGAATGACTTAGACCAGATTCTGTTTGGCGGGAAGCTTACTGAAAAACTAGCGAAAGCGCTCGCTTCTAATGTGGGCCAAAACCTGCCGCCTCGAATGCTAACGGTCACTGTTGAACCGAATTCGCGTTTGAAAAAAACAACTTCAAAGGTGCGACTTGACCGAACCAAACAAGGATCTGCTATCGTCGCGATAGAAACAAAAGCGGGCCTTGGCAAGGCGCAGCTGGAACGCGATATTCTCTTGCCAACGGTCGGAAGGCTTCTGAAGCTCGACGATCAACGCATCGAAACGCTCCGTGATCAGCTAATCCGGCATCACCTAGATAGTCTCGACGAGGCAGAAATCATCCGCGGCGATAGCACAGTGCAACGACATGACGGACTTAGCAAGAGATACTTAGAACTAAACCGGCAGTGTTTGGACGGATGGATGCCGGAACTCAAATATGTCGTGCTCTACGAGAACGAGTATCTGGTCGAACCGACAGTGCAACGCCTCAACTATCTCTACGTCATTCAACTTCCTGCGGGATTGCAGGTTTTCTATCGAGATACTGATCGAGAGCTACTCAGTGGAATGTGCCTACTTGCAGCGTTTCTCCTATCTGATGAAAAGGACGACGACAAGTTTGATGCTACAACTCAAGAGTTGTTTGAAGTCGCCGAAAGCAGACTTCGCCTGCGGTCACTAAAGGAGGAGCAAGGCTTTGTTGAACTACGCGATGAGCTTCAACGGAAAGGAGGCCAAGGACTTCTAGCAGGCTTGGATCATACCCTCTTCACCAACTTCTCCGACGCGAAAATTAGGGATGCCGCTCAGATCGAGAACGAGATCGTCAAAATCAACTCTGTCGCAGGAAGAAGTTTGAATTGGCCGAAGCGACGGTATCCCACTCAACCAACCACCAAAGCACGGCAAGTCCACTTGATATACGACAACCCCAAGCCTTCTGACCGAGAACAGTTTGCCCGAGCCAGTGCCGACAACCGTGATTGCGCGCTACTCGCCGATGACACTTTTGATGAGGTTCGCGCAGCCGTGGCAACGAATCCACGTTGTCCGAAGAAAAACTTGCAGAAATTGTGCACCGATGCCAGCGTTCGCGTATTGGGTGCAGTGGCTGAGAACAAGGTGGCGAACGAGTCCATGCTCGACACGATATCGAATACATTATTGAAGCACAAAAAAGAAGATTACGAAAGGGATACGGGATTCGACAAGGTAGCGAAGCATCTACAGGTCGGAAAGAGTACTCTGCTACGAATCGCACATGCCGGGTACGCCAAATCCACGATTGCGAAACGACCAGATCTCGACATCTCGCTTGCAACAATGCTTCGTAATGATGAGAGTGCCTATGTCAGAGAATGTATTGCGGGGAACTCTAATGTGTCGCCTGAGTTGCTACGTGAGTTGTCCAAAGACCGTCGCAAGTCGATCAGGCACGCGGTCGCAGAGAATCCGCACACACCTATGGAAGTGCTCGTTCGCTTTTCGCATGCAAAAGATAAAGTTCTCGCGTCTTTAGCGCGGAAAACCGTTGAAACGTTCAGTTCCCTGGATTGAGAGGAATAGAAAACCAAGAGCTAATTCGCAGGTGCAGTTGCAAACGCCCCGTACGGCCCACACGACAAATGCATCTCCGGGAGAGTTTCCATCTGGCGTCAGTGGGTACGCAACAAGAAATGTCGCCCATTGGAGAACTTGATCTCGCTAGCTCTTTGATCATGCACGGCTTCAGGAAGTCCTGCGGACAGAATTGGGCGATCCATCTTCCGATGAACGTCGTCAAAGAGCTGATGGGCCACGCTGATATTTCGACCACTGCTAAGTTCTACTTAGCTGTTTCGAAGGAACACGAGGCTCACGCTCAATGGATTACGGAGGCAATTACTGTTGGGCCGCGATCGATGGTATCGAATGCATTGCCCCTTGCCAGTTCAGAATCTCATCAACAGGCTCGTCAAGAATGGAACTACCAAGGGATGCAAGTCGCTGGTGAGCCGCCTCACGACCGAAGTGAATTAGTCGATCGACATACTCGACACTATCGAGTTGCCACGAACTGTCGGGAAGGTCAAAGTCGACTCTAGAACACCTGCTTCCGAGCATGAACTCAGCGACTCGCATAGATCCGTCACTCTGCGAGCGAGACATTACTTCGATGAGCCGCGGTCCCCACCAGGCAATACCCGCATCAGCTTCTGGTGGCACGACTGAATACCTACCCTTACCAGTTCCAATTGAAAGCACCTCCACGCCAACGATATTTCCAAGGAGACGATTCGCCTCCGCCATAGAGACGAGCACTGGATTGTTCGCCCAAAGACCTCCATCGGTGTATGCACTTCCTGTTCCCATCGTCGTATGTGGGAAGTATGTTGGAGCCGACGCAGTCGCCAGGGCGATGTCTACAGCGCTAAACTGCCGGTCGCGTGAATTCGCATCCGCCAGGTGGGGTGTTTTGAATACGACGGGCGCGCCTTTCGACAAATCGACTGCAGGGATCAACACGCGCGTCTTCGCATCCAGCAATGTTCGCGATCCCAAAACGTTGTCTAGGGCCGTCCGTAACGGTTGGTGGTCGTAGCGAGTCTGAAAAAGGTCGTCGGCCCTAACGCCCAACCCAGAGAGCCATCGCTGGGAACATGCTCGCATTAGGCGACCCTTCCATCCCAGCCGCTTCGGGGAACGTCGTGCAAAGATGCCCGGCCCGTGATCACGATAGAAATCCACGACTCGGGCCATTGGCTCGTCGAACGAAGCAGCCAAGGCGATTATACCGCCTGTTGAAGTGCCGGCAATAAGATTCCAATAGCGTCGAATCGGCGCATCGAGCTGCTGTTCTAGTTCAGCCAAAAAAGCGGCCGCAAAGGCCCCTCGGATTCCTCCACCGTCGAGACTGAGCACACGAAAACGCTTAATCTTCTTCAAACCCCTTCCTCATCAGCGAGCATGCTGGGAGGTTGAGGGTGCATGCCCCCTCCCTGCCATTCTCCCGTCACGAGCCAACATTCGTAAAACACGAGCCAGAGGCAAAGCCAAGGCATTACAGTGCATGCAATCCGCATGTCCGAACTAAAGTCGTCGAAGAAGAGGCACGGCTCATCATCGGCGAACGTATGTGGGATAGTCTCATCCTGCGTCCGACGTCTTAGAATCGGTTCGTCCACCCAAATGCGAGGCCGTTTCCGCGTCCGGTACTCGATACGAACATGGTAACTAGCGTTGCAGGGCGTGGGTCGCACGGTTCCGCGGCAAACAAGCACAGCCTTAGCCCTTCTTTTTTGAATCGAGCAACGAATCTGCGGGTGATACTGCATCATCCACATGCGCTGTTCATGGAGCCCAATCGTACGCACAGAGCGTGGACTCATCAGTCATGTACCCCATAGAAGACATTTTTGGGAACTGCTCGAATCCGTGGGGTTGCAGCTACCGCAGCAAGACCGGTCTCTCCCCGTGTGTATCCGATCCCTCGGCCTTCGCGGCCTTCCTGAAACCTCCTCGCATAAGCGGCTATCGCGCGATTCACAATGCCACTCCCCGTCGGGTCAAACAAGTCATTCAGGATCGAAGCGATTGCGTGAAGACCCCGAGCCGCTCTAAGCCGCTTCATACCACCCTGGAATGTAATGACATAGTCGATGAAGGATTGGAAGTGTCGAGGATCCTCACGCCAGTGCCGAGCGAGGTTCTCATTGGCGTCTGTCGGGTTGGCGATGGCCGGTGGTTCGCTGTCATTGATCCGCAATCCCCATTCGGTAAGCTCTTCAAGGATCTGTTGGATTGCGTTCGAGATCGATTTCTCGCCTCGATAGTAAAGCCCGTCAATCGTGGTCAGCAGTATCGAACGCGGAGCAAACTGATCACCGCTGAAATGTACGTCACGTCGCCGCTTGAACAGTTGGACGATTCGGTGCAGTGCGGTCTTATCGATCAACGTCACTTTTGGCGGAAGCGGCTCTACTGATGCAGCGACTAGCCCTTCTTGGGCGAGTACACTCCGCGTATGAAACCAAGCGGCGTATCCGCGAGGATTCGTCGGAACCCAAGTTCGCTGGTCCCGGTCGGGTATCACGATCGCTAATTGGCCCCATGGTACGCCATCTCGTATGGACGGGCATGCCGGAACGACGTCAAGATGGAATTCCCCAGCGTAGTCGAGACGAATGCAACGCTTCATCGGCTGTAGGATCGGTCGGTAAATGGTGCTCTCCATCAATCTTTCAAGAACTGCCTCATAGACGGCGTGCGGATCATTGTGATATTCGTTCAATGACTGCAGCAGGCATACCAAGTCGACGTCGAACTCTTCGCGATCGCGGGGCTTATTGGTTGAGCCCAATACGAATGAGCCTTGCGGAAAAACTCTGGGTTGATACTCAGCTAGGGCAGACCCAGTGCCATCGAGCCAGTCACCGACAGCTTCGTAGCTTCGAGTTGCTCTCTCGTGTTGTGTGTTGGTAAGTTGCAACTGCTCGCAAACGAGTTCCAACAACACGTCTAATTGTGAGACCGCTGAATCCAAGCCTAATGTTTGCATAGTCATCCTCAAGATCGAATTTGAGACCAGCCAGCTACCGCAGCGTTGGCCTTGGTCGTGCGCCAAATCGTTTTGCGATATGCAGCGTCTCCGGGGTCCGATCCGCCTTTTGATTCCTTGAATCCCAGAATGCTGTTATCCTGTACCACTGCAATTACGTGTGTCAGTCGTTCACCAGTCTGCGGGATCGCCGCTCCGACACTCTTTATTATAGGTCGGATCCTATGCATGTCAAATCATTTGACAATAATCCGTTATGGCGTAATATTGTATTACAGATTACGCGATCTAGTCGGAGCATGGATTGACTGACCAAAGGCTAACGAACATCCGAAACATGGTCGAACGTGCACGCTGGCGAGCCTCCGGAAAACTAATGCGAAGGCTGCAGAGCGGGAAAATCCATGAGGACGATGCGATCGCATCCATCATGAATGGGTGCATTCGCCAAGCACGGAAAGACGAAATGGAAACGTCTATCGACGGCCGCAAGTACGCCATCGAGGGAACGGATCGCGCAGGCTTACCTTTTGAGACGATTGGTAAAATTATCGATGGCGAGGAAGGTCGGGAGTATTTTCTGATCACAGCCTATGCGAGGATTTAGAATGTCAGATTTCAAATGCCCTGAATGTGGTAAAGGGCGGATGGTTCCAGAAGTGATTCGAACCCACGAAACGCGACTTGGGGGCCTACCGTTTGTTATCGAAAATGCACATATTGCCCGATGCACGCATTGTGCAGAGGTTTCAGTTTCTGGAGAGGAACTAGGTCGTTGGCGCCAAGTCCAACGCGACCAGCTGGCGTCGAGTTCTCAGATTCCACGGCCACGAGATGTAAAGAGAATCCGCCAAATGATAGGTCTATCCGTTGCTGGCCTAGCGACCTTAATTGGAGTCACAAGGCAGACGGTACACGCTTGGGAACGCGACGATTTGGGTGGGGTCCAGCTTGGCCCGGGTGCACTCCTGCTCAAGCTCCTTTCCGATGAGTTGGAGACGAGGCATCGATTTTGCCTTAATGCTTTGGTGCGCGCCGCAGTCTCACGGGGCCAACGCGTTTCCGAGAGTGTACTGACTGGATACCAAGAACAGAGTGATGGCCTTCCTCAAGCCATGGCGAGAAGAGGGATCCGCATCATCTCGACAAAAGCACCGAACTTTGAGTTAACCAGTGTCGCATAATTACACAATCCAAAGGAGAGGCGTATGTTTGTAACCTTCTACTCCTATAAGGGTGGCGTCGGCCGGACAATGGCGCTAGCGAATATTGCGTGCCTCCTAGCTGAGGATAAGCGTCATCCACAACGCGTGCTTGTTTGGGATTTCGACCTTGAAGCACCAGGCCTACACCGGCTGTTTCCACCAAGTGAACCGAGGCGTTTTGGGTTTGTAGACCTCGCACATCAGTTCGCTTCAAGCGGCAAGCTGCCCGACGTGGGGGAGTACATTTACAAGTCGGAGATCTCTGGTCTCGAGGTCCTTCCTGCGGGCTTTCTTGGCGATACCTATTGTCGGAAGCTACAAGAGATTGACTGGCTTTCCTTCTTCACTTCAGACGGCATTGAGAACGATGTCTTCTTTCGAGACATCATGGGAGCGCTTCGCGAGAAAGATTACGACTACGTTCTCATTGATAGTCGAACTGGTCTCAACGACCAGGCGGGAATCTGCACGCAAATACTACCGGACCTCCTCGTCTTTCTTTTCCGGTTAACTGATCAGAATGTTGATGGCCTCGAACATCTCGTTCCGGCGATTCAAGCGAAACTCGAAACGAGACAGGGAGGGGGGGCTCGGATTCTGCCAGTTGCGTCAGCCATCTCGTCAAGTGCGACAAGCGGAATCCATAAGAATCGTGACCGCGTGGCGAAACTATTTGGTGAAGAATCGTTAGACTATGTCCGCTTCGACCCAGACTTATGCAGGGATGAACAACTGTTTTGCAGACACGACGTTTCTGATCAAATGTGGCCGCGACCAGCCATTGTTCAAGATTATGAAACAGTAGAAAATAAAATTCGTCGCGAGAACTCCAAAGACACGTCAACGGCCACGAAGAAACTAGTCGAATTACAACGACGCGGCGATGAAGCCTCGGCGGAGTCGATCTTGTTCTCCGTACTGAGGAGAAGGCCGATGCTGGGTGACCTTTGGCGACGGTTCGCACGTCTGTTGGAACTAGACCCTAGCCCTACGCGCCGCGAAAAGTTCAAGCGTGAAGTAGAGACGATTCTTGAAAACAGCCCACGCAATAGCTATGCCATCGAATCGAAGGCAAATTTGCTCCTGCACGAGGCGGAGACGCCATCAAGCGAAAGCCTAGTGCAGGCTGCTGATCTGTTGAATAGGGCAATCGAATACGCACCCGACAGGGCCGGCCTATACCGGGCCCTTGCGAAAGTTTGTGCCTGCCAAGGAGACCTTGAGGCTGCCGTTTCCTCAATACGCAATACTCTGCGTTTAGTACCGGACAACGCGCAGGATCTTCTTACCTTAGTTGGCCTTCAGATTCGGCAGGGCGCCCGATACTATACTTCAGCGATCGATACTCTGAATCTGCTTCCTCCACAGCTCGGCCATCGGAAATACGTTCCGTTGAGCTACCTTCATGCCTTTTTTGGCGAGACCAAGAAATCTATCGACGCGTTTGAGTCCTTTGTCCCCGAACCAGAGGAAAACAGTCAGCAATGGCATAGGTTGTTCCAAGCACATCTGAAGATACTTGCAGACCTCAAGGACGAGGGGCTATCGATTGCCGAGCAGGCGCTCCACTCTCATGAACACCCGCCCGATTTCGCCGATCGAGGTAATTGGATCGAGTTCTACATCTGTGCTGAAGAGTTCAGTCACGCAGCTATGCTGGCTGAAAAGGAGCCAGAGGTATTCGACGAGCTTCTAGCACTGACCCAGTACTTAGGGATGAGTGAAGGCGCGCCGACGCGGGATAAGGTTCTCCAGTTATGGCGCGGGAAATCCTGGGGATTCCAAGAATTACTCCTCCTTCGCGAGCGCATGAAGCGCGAGAAAAAACACGAGTACGCTGAACGCCTGGAGATTATCGAGCAGTTGATCTGCGAACAAAAACTTGAACGACTCAGCTGATTGTAAACTCGCCGGTACTTTCTGCCAGCCTAGCCTCATTTCCATCAGGAGCTAACCCGGCGGTGGGTCGGCATGCTGGAGCATATCAGAGTCTTACGATCACGTGGTGCCTAATTAGTCGAGTACGCCGCAGGGAAGCCTTGGAACTCCTCGGACATACTAGACGCAGCTCCGAACTTGGCCCCCATCCGAATGCGTTTCAAAGTGCCGGTTACTAGACGCGCACTGAACCCAATAGTGATTGCTCACTCACAACACGCTGATGACTGACACCAAACTGACACTTATCGCCGAAATCCACCCTTTTAGGCCTGTAATTTAGACCAACAACTATGCCGCAAGTCGCGTGTTCTCAACGACTTACGGCAACTGCGCCCGACAGGACTTGAACCTGTGACCTCCGGTTTAGGAAACCGGCGCTCTATCCAGCTGAGCTACGAGCGCGACGGGTGTTTTGATACCACAAGAGGGGCGACTCGCCAACGGGGAAGCAAAGAGGCGACCGTTTGCGGCAGTGTCGATGGGCGATGGACGGCCTTAATCGAAACCGTCGACTTTGATTTGTCTCGTGACGCCCGGTTTGAGCTTTCCGTCGTCGCCTATGTCCTCAGGTGAAACAAACGGGATGGCTGGGAGCGTTTCTAGCGCGGAAAGTCGGTCTTTGTATCTTTCTAGACATGCGACTCGCGCTCCGGCGTCTGCGCTTTGGATTCCCCAAGCGATAAACGGGGGGACGACTTGGATCCCGACAAAGTAGAGAGAGCCGTGCTGAATCTGGTAGAGGCGTTCGTGAATGTCGCCGAAGAGCCCGTCGTCTGAGCATTCTGCCGGGCTACTGCCGGTGGTAAGCGAGAGCATCGCCCGGCGACCGACGAGCTTGCCCGTGTCGTACCAATCTCCCCCGCCGTAGCCAAACCCGCGCGTAAAGACGCGATCGATCCAGCCCTTGAGAATCGCAGGCATCGACCACCACCAATAGGGGAATTGAAAAATCAGAAAATCCGCCCGCTGGACCTTGGCCTGCTCGGCGGCGATGTCGTCGGCGAGTTGACCCTCGCGAAAAGCGTTGCCCGCCTCGCTGGCGAACTCGAAGAAGTCGGGATCTTTTCGAACCTTGACGTCGGCCGTGCTGATGACGGGATTGAATTTCTGCGCGTAGAGGTCGGTGACTTCAACGTTGTGCCCCAACTCCGATAGCGTGGAGACGGCAAGGTCTTTCATAGCGCCGTTGAAGGACTTCGGCTCGGGATGGGCGTAGATGATTAGCGTGTTCATGGCAAGGTCAACGATCAAACAACTACTTGTAGCAGCGCCTTATTCAATCCCCTTATCCGCAAGATATCGCTCAGCATCGATCGCGGCCTTGCAGCCCATGCCCGCCGCAGTGATCGCCTGGCGGTAGACGCTGTCTACGCAGTCGCCCGCACCGAAGACGCCATCGATACTGGTCGTGGAGCGGTACGGGTCGGCGAGCTTGATGTATTTCTTTTGGTCGAGCGTAAGCTGACCTTCGAGGAATCCCGTCGCGGGCGTGTGCCCGATCGCCATGAAGAGTCCGCCGAGCGATTGCTCGGACACCTCATCGGTCTTGGTGTCTTTCAACGTGACACCAGTGATCATGTCCTTGCCAAGAACGTCAGTGACGACCTTGTTCCAAAGGAATTCGATCTTGGGATTATCGACGGCGCGCTGGGCCATGATTTTGGAAGCGCGAAGCTCATCGCGACGAACAATCATGTAAACCTTCGACGCGAACTTTGCCAGATAAGACGCTTCCTCGACGGCAGAGTCGCCACCGCCGACAACGGCTAACTCTTTATCACGAAACGCGGGCAGCGCACCATCGCAAACGGCGCACGCGCTAACCCCGCCGCCTGACATGGCGAGTCGTTTTTCGTTCTCTAGACCCATCCAGTTGGCGGTTGCGCCGGTCGCGATGATGACCGAATGGGCGCGATACTCGGTATCGTCCTCACCCACAACCAGACAAGGTGTTTGCGAGAGGTCCACACGTTTGCAATCGTGGTAGGAATAGCTGTGGCCATCGTCTGGGTTGGAGACGTCGGGGTTCAGACCCTTGTCGGTGACGATACGCGTATCGAATCGAACGGCTTGTTGCTCGAAGTACGCCATCAGCTTCGGACCGGTGACGCCCTCGGGGAAACCGGGATAGTTCTCAACTTCGGTCGTCAACATAAGTTGCCCGCCGGGGAGAACCGTAGACGGAATCGTTTTAGGACGACCAGCGAAAAGGAGGGGACTCAAATTTGCCCGAGCGGCGTAAATCGCGGCGGTCCAGCCGGCGGGTCCGCTACCAACGATAATCACTTTTTCGACGTTGTCGTTTGTGGCCATGGATAGGAAAGCTCCGTGCTTGCGGTTTTTTGTATTCTTGGTTCGATTCGTTTGCGAGCGCCCCCCCTCGCGTCACGAATCAGGATGATACCGGGGCTGCCGGAAACGTCCAAACGTCGAAAAGTCCAAACGTCCAAACTTGTGGGCGGAAAATAGAAACGAAGCAATCGCAGAAAACGGAGTAACCATCAGAGCAGCGACCATAAGGGAGCTGAAAATACGGCAGTAGCGCCCAACGAGAATGCTAGCCCAGTGCGGCGAGAATGTCCTTCGGTTCCATTCGCGGGACATAGTCCCCATCGGCGTGCATCGCCTTAACGACTCCGTCTTGTCCGATGACATACGTCGCGGGAATGGGCAATTCCCAAGACCCGTCGCCATTAACCACGGCAAGATCGATCCCAAGTTCGACATAGGCTTCTCGAAGGTCGTCCGGCAGTGAAAAAACGAGTCGAAATTTCTTCGCGACAGCGTTGCCGGGGTCGCTGAGAAGACGGAACGTGACACCGTTTTTCTCGACCGTAGCTTGTGACTCGGCAGGAACCTGGGGAGAAAGTGCCAGAACGCTTGCCCCATGTGATTGAACTTCGTCCAGCAACTGCTGGAGCGCCGAGAGCTCGGCATTGCAATACCGTCACCAGTGGCCTCGATAAAACGAGAGGACGAGCGGGCCAGATTCGAGCAGTCCCGAGAGCGAAACCTCCGTCCCATTGCTGCCTATGACCGTAAAGTCCGGAGCTTTTTCACCAACCTTGACGATCTGATCGAGGATTCCGGACTCCTGCAGGTCGCGGTTGGCGCGTTCAACGATCGCACGACGTTTGGTAGGCCACGCGCCCCACGATGCCTCACGCATTTTCTCAAGAAGATCGTTTAGTGACATAATGCGGTTCCCTTTTTGAGTGATCCGCCCGACAGTATCCGCGCGAGGGGCGATGGCTGCAAGTTTCTTTCTGGAGCGTTGCGTTTCCACGACGTTGGGGATAACTTTGACGCAGACATGCCCATCCAAGACGAGGGGCATATCACCTGACCGCCCTACGTTCTAACAGGCCGCGGTCTGACCGAAACGCTAAGGAGAAACCATGACCGTCGCCGCCGAAACTAGCTTCGCCGCCATCGCAACCACCGACCCAGAGATTCTGCCCGCGATGAACGCAGAGGTCCAGCGCCAACAGAACACCCTCGAACTGATCGCCTCTGAAAATCATGTATCGAGCGCCGTCCTGGAAGCGCTCGGCTCGGTCTTCACCAACAAGTACGCGGAGGGCTATCCAGGGAAGCGATATTACGGCGGCTGCGAGAATATGGATACGGTTGAGAACCTGGCTCGCGATCGCGCGAAGAAACTCTTCGGATGCGACCACGCCAATGTTCAACCACACTCCGGCAGTCAGGCAAACGCAGCCGTCTATCTCGCGGCGCTCAAACCGGGCGACACCATCTTGTCTCTCGACCTCGCGCATGGAGGTCACCTTTCGCATGGTTTGAAGGTGAACATGAGCGGATTGCTTTACAACATCGTCCACTACGGCGTGGACCCCAAGTCGGAGCAGCTTGATTATGCAGAGATTCGCCGGCTGGCGAAAGAACACAAGCCGACGTTGATCCTGTCGGGTGCGTCCGCCTATCCCCGAACACTTGACTTCGACAAATTCGCCGAGATCACCGCCGAGGTGAACTCTCTACACATGGCCGACATTGCCCACATCGCCGGACTTGTGGCGACGGGCCTTCATCCGAGTCCGGTGCCGACGGCTGCGTTTGTGACATCGACGACGCATAAGACGCTTCGCGGACCGCGTGGCGGATTGATTATGTGTAAGGAAGAATGGGCGAAGAAGATTGACTCGCGGATTTTCCCTGGTAGTCAGGGCGGACCGCTCATGCACTGCGTTGCGGCCAAGGCGATCGCATTCGCGGAGGCACTCAGACCCGATTTCAAAACGTATCAACAGCAGATTCTCGATAACGCTCGAGCGCTCGCGGAGGGTCTTGTTGCCAAAGGAAACCGGATCGTCTCGGGCGGGACGGATAATCACTTGATGTTGCTGGACCTGCGCCCTGCATACCCTGACGTCACGGGTCAACAAGCAGAGGACTGGTTGGGGATGGCTGGAATCATCGTCAACAAAAATATGATCCCCTTCGACGAGCGCAAGGCGACGCAGACGAGTGGTCTTCGCCTTGGAACGCCAGCGCTCACGACGCGCGGGCTCAAGGAAGCGGAGATGACGACAGTCGCGGACATCATCGATCGAGTTCTCAAGGGACAAGGCGACGAAAGCGTGATCAAATCGACGCGTGGTGATGTTCGTTCGCTATGTGGCGAGTTTCCGCTTGACTAGCGGCAAATTATACAAGCACGCCAAATGATCCAACCAGCAAGTATTGAGCGGGCGATGACCAAGCGGCGCATGAATCGCTATGCGCTCACAACCGGTATGGGTTTCTTGCTACTAACCGTGCTCGGCTGCCACGGAAGCGCTTCCTATACCATCGCCTCGCTGGACATGAAGCGGGTTAACGCGACGGAACAACTCACGCTTAAAGTCAACGCGAGCGAATGTTATCACTGGGTCAACGATTCTGGCGAGCTGTGCGTCGCATTCCGGATGGACGACTGGTCGATCCTGGGCGAATTATTTGCCAGAGGATCGACGGCGTCTTTCGTCTTGGGCGACCCGCCGGCTGCGACGGGGAAAAACTACAGGGCGACGCGGCGAACCGCTCGTTTTATCAACGATGCGGGGTTTGGTCATACACGTGCGGCGTCTTTGGGCGGGATCGTCGGCGTGTGGTACTACGACAAGCCGGTCATCAGTGGCCGGTTTCGATTCACGACGGTCCAGCAGAGTTACTCTGTGCTGACCGGATGGACGGGAAAGACGCACGTATTGTACGTCGGGGAATTCAAGTCTGTACTAGATCAAAAAGCCGGCGAAGCAATCCTCGCCGAAACTGAAATGGACGGAATGAAACGCAAACGACCGGTCGGAAAACCGCGACGCATCCAAGGACCGTTTCGCAGCAAGCCCGAAGAAAAACAAGACCCCTAGCTACTTGGTCGTTGCAATGACCGCACCTGCAATCTTGCGGACGCATCCCAGATCACAACGCATCCCAAACTCAAGGACGTCTTCATCAAACCAACCGTCGGGAGCGATAGGCGGAGGAGTTTCGATTACAGGAGCGCTCGCACGTGACAATTCTTGTTCAAGAAACCCTCGAACGGCGGGCATACTGTCGAACGATCGCGTCGGGCGAACGTCCTCGGGGAGATCGTTGGCGCTAAAACCTTCGTTGTATTTCCCGGCCGTCAGATGAACGGTCGTCGCAGCGCCGCCCCCAACCAGATCGATCAACGGACGGATATCTTTTTCGTACCGGTCGCCGATCATGACCAATCGAGGGGGATTTCTCGCCCAGTCTTTACGGGGGACGACCACCAAGTCCGCGAGGCGTTTTTCGACATGACCCTCGCAGCCCTGTAACGCATGAACGCATCGCGCGTAAAACGACGGCGACTTGGACCCCCACACATCAAGCAGACATCGGTACGTCCAAAGATTCCCCAGCTCGCCGCTTGTTTCATCACCGGCGAGCAGTTCGTCGATGCGCGTGTCGAGCGTTCCATGACCCGGAATGCGGCGTGCGCTTTGCGTAATGAGCGTACACCCCGAAAGCAACTCCGCGATTCCAAGTCGCTCGATCTTCTGGCGCTGAAATTTAGTCTGCCCCTGCGTAATGACAAGACAACTCGCACCGCGATCGGTCAAAGACTGCAGCATTTGGCAAACATCGTCGACGGGGTGCGCATCTTCGATGGCGTCGTAGATGCGTGACCATTCGCGAAGAGCTCTTGACTCTGACGCATTTAATATCGCCGCTCTCAGCTCGATTGCCACATCCGATGATAGTGCAGATCGCAGAGTCCGTTCAGCCTCGAGTCTATTCTGCGGAGACCCCCGGCGAGTCGCTTTCGCGACCTCGTCAAGCTCGTCGAGAGTCGAAGTATACGCATCGCGACGAGCAACGGCATCGCCGTTGCTCGAAAGAAAAACATCATTCGTTGCAAAAAGAAGTGCCATCGCAGCAAGCCCATCGACATGACCCCGATCGTGCAGCGAATTTGCGAGACCAAGTCGAGCAAGGATGGGCCCCCACCGCCGAACTCGATCGTACGCAACGCGAAGAGATTCAACGTCTAAACCAAGATCCCCTCGCGCCAGAAAATCCGACGTGACCGACTCATACCGCTCTCCAGATGGATCAAGAAGCGTATTGTCCAGGTCGAAGGCAATACTAAGGCCGTTGAGATCGCCCATAGGTCTTACGAAACCGCCCCAAGACGTAGTTTGATCTCAGAAACAATCTTCCCGCAAGTCGCGCGAAGCTCAGCCTTCTTTCCGATCAACGCCTCGCGCGACGGATGACCTCCGAAAAGCTGAACATGAAACCGAAGCGCATTGCTCGTCCCAGAAGGTCGAATCGTCAGGTGACTCCGTCGATCTTCATCGAAGAAGAACCGATACCCCTCATCAGGAAAACCATCCCAGTTGACCGCGTCGTATTTCCCCGTGCGATAGACCGTCGCACTCTTGACCGTTAAGCCGCCAAGCGTGACCGGGTTTCTATTCCAATTGGCGAAAAGATCCTCCGCCTTGTCGAGAATCGATCGCTTCTTCGTATAACCCGCCAGCCCCTCGTACTCGCCGTCGAGTGGGTCCGGTTCGTAATGGGTGATGTACAAACCGATATCCGGATCGAGGTAAATCTTATCGTCGAGCATGTCGATCAGATCAACGCCCTCTTCTTTGGCGAATTGCGCGAGCTCTGCCATAAGGATCGCGGCGAACGTTCCATCCTTGTCGCGAACGTGCCCGCCCTCTCCCATGGAGGCATTGTCCTTGGGCGGACCACCAAGAATCGTAAATCCGTTGCTCTGCTCTAGGGCGGCGATGTTGATACAGCGCGTCGCACCTTCCATCCCCTCCCATGAGTGAATCGTTCGGTTGACACGAGCCTGATTTGGTTCGGTCGCACCTTCGCAATAAGCCGGGAACGCCCCGCCGCTGGTCAAACCGTCGGTATCCTTACCAGCATGCAAGTCCCAGACGGCACGGGTACTGGCTGCGAGTTGCGCGAAACCGACCCAAGTCTTCATCACGCCGAGGTTAAACTTGCTCGCGAGGCGACAGAGTAAGTCCGTGGTCGTATGCGAAAGAACGATAAACTTCTTCTCGGCGTCAAC
>JAJDDZ010000319.1 GCA_029260025.1 Phycisphaerae bacterium
ATTGAGTGTTACTATCCTCGGCGACAACACGCCCGCGACCGGGTCAGACTGCAACGGCGATGGCTCACTCTGGTGGGAGGCCTTTGAAATCACCGGATGCGCTACGGTCAGATTAGATTACTGCGGAACACTGCCCAGACGAACGAGCGTGAACACGTTTCTGTACCAAGAGTGCCCAGCAGGCGGCACTGATTGCGGACCTCGGATTGGATTCACCTCGGGAAGCGCCAGCAGTTGCCCCGACGCAAACTTTACACTAGTCTTCGCGAGCTTGCCTGCCGGTGTTTACTACATTCCGATCCGTTCAACTAGCGCCTCGGATATAGGCGCCTATCAAATCAATTTGTTCGCCGAACAATGCGTTGGATCGTGTTGCGACTTCGATACAAACACATGCACGGACAACCTCATCGAGTCGCAGTGCGCCGGCGTAAACCAGGAGTTCTCGACGATTGGAAGCTGCTGTACGCGTGAGTGTCTCCCACCCGGAGAAACCTTTCGATCCGACGGCGTTGAATTGCTCAGCTGGGTTGATGAACCGGCGTTCGGGTTCGGAATCTCGGGCGCGAATGACGTCTGGGGGTACGCATCTCCCTCGGACCGCGAGTACGCAATCATCGGACTCAACGGCGGAACCGGATTCGTCGAGGTGACTGATCCGTTCAATCCGGTCATCATCGACACTATCCCTGACACATCCTTCCTTTGGAGCGACATTCGTACGCTAGGACACTATGCGTACAACGTCGTCGAGAGCAGCGGGAATGGGATGCAGATTTTTGACCTGGCGCAAATCGACGATGGAATCGTCACTCTGGTCGACACATTCACCGGCGGGGGATTCCAGACGGCGCACAACATCGCCATGAATACCCAGAGTGGGTACGCGTACTTGTGCAGTACGAACATTGCGCAGGGATTCGTCGCCGTCGATCTGTCTAATCCCGAAGTGCCCGTCATCGCAGGACAATGGAACGAGGCCAGCGGACATGATATGTTCGTCTTTACCTACAACACGGGTCCATTCGCCGGTCGCGAAATCGCCTTTTTCTTCGGAACAGGGGATCATTTCTACATTATCGATGTGACCGACAAATCGAATATGTTCACGGTGTCGTCGCTACCCACGATCCCGACGGGCTTTGGGCATCAGGGCTGGATTACGGAAGACCTGACCCACGTCATCATGGGGTCGGAGCTGACGAACGGATCGCCCACGACAGCTTTCGTCAGTAACGTCGCAGATATCAATAACCCCTTCTACGTCAACAGTTATACCAACGGACTCTGCTCAACAGACCACAACATGATGATCAAAGCGGGCATCGCCTATCACGCCAATTACTCAAGCGGACTGCAAATCTTCGACGTGACCGACCCGACCAACGCCCAACGTGTTGCTTTCTTCGATACAAACCCTGCTAATAACAGCAGCGGGTTTGACGGCGCGTGGGGCATCTACACGCAACTTCCGAGCGGAATCACTCTACTTTCCGACGACATTCGTGGACTCTTCGTTCTGAATTACGATTGCAACGGCAACTCAATCGACGACACAATCGACATCGCCAATCTGACAAGCGGCGACTGCAACAGCAATGGCCTGCCAGATGAGTGCGAGCGGGATGCGAATGCGAACGGACTACCCGATTCATGCGATTTCGCCATCCAGACGCCCCCGCAACCCGAGCCAGGCGGAATCGACAAGAACCGATACATCTCGTTCGTTGTTCCCCCGCTGGATGGAGATCAAGAAAACACAGCGCTGCGTGTTAGACTAACCTCTTTGCATCACCCGGTCCCGCCCCCCGACGCACCGGATCTAACTGCAAACGAGGGCGAGTTCCGCTATGTCGTCCCGTTTGCCTACGACGATCAGACGGGAGCCCCGCTTCTAGACTGCGTGAAATCACCTTCGATGGCAACGACATTCAAATGTGCGGACCTTTCGTGCGATCCAGTGTATCTAGATTGGTCGGGCCTGCTCGCTGGTGAATCGCTCCATGTGACTGACGCTGCCATCATCCCAAGTTCCAGCTATGATGTCGCAATGCTTTCCGAAAACTGCGCGGGAATTGAAGCGACGTGTGTATTTGCGACAACCGAGCTCTCCGTTGCGACTGTTCGATGGGGCGACGCCAACGCCAACGCCCTGGTCAACGTTGGGGACATCATCGGAATCGTCGATTCAGTCAAAGATGCTCCGACGGCGATTCCCCGCTATCAAGCGACGATGAAGCCCAACGACCCCGACCCCCTCAACGGACCGGGCAACAACGTCTCTGACATCGTACTCGTCGTTGACGCTGTGAAGCTCGCGCCCTATCCGTTCGAAGGCCCGAGTGGTTGCCCATAATTTGCCACGCGATTCTCGGAACAACGCGTGTATCCATTCACGAATACTTCGCAGCAATTGGCATACGGCGACCGGTTCCGAACGCACGGGCTGTGACTTTGAGTCCAACGGCTGCTTGTTGACGCTTGTATTCGTTTAGGCGCACCATGCGTGCGACGCGCTCGACCATCGCGCGCTCAAACCCCGCCTCCACAATGCCGTCAACGCTGCGATCCTGCGCGATATACTGTTCCAACACCGCGTCAAGTAGATCGTACGGAGGCAGAGTATCTTGATCGGTCTGATCTTCGCGCAGTTCCGCGGACGGCGGCTTGTCGATTGTTCGAATCGGAATGCAAGGGGAATCCGTAGTGTCATTGATCCTGCGAGACAGCTCATAGACGACCGTCTTGGGAACATCGCTCAACACAGCAAGTCCGCCGCACATATCTCCGTAGAGCGTACAATACCCAACCGCAAGCTCGCTCTTGTTACCTGTCGTAAGAAGCAACCATCCAAACTTGTTGGAAAGCGCCATCAGGAGCGTGCCGCGAATACGAGCTTGGATGTTTTCCTCGGCCGCCCCCGGCGAATGACCCGCGAAATGCGGCGCGACGGACTCTTCGTAAGCGGCGTGAACTCCTTCTAAACCAATCTCCAAGAGAGCAATACCAAGATTCTTCGCAAGGGCTTGCGCATCCTCGACACTGTGTCCGCTCGAATAACGAGACGGCATCGCAACGCCATGCACACGATCGCTTCCGAGCGCCTCAACAGCAAGGGCAGCCGTCAACGCCGAATCAATCCCCCCCGACAACCCGATGACAACATCCGTAAACCCGCACTTGCGAACATAGTCACGAATTCCCAGCAGCAGGCCCGACCGAATCCCTGCTATCCGATCCGGATAGGCTTCAATACGATTCTCGGAACTGCTCAGATCGACAACGAGAAAATCATTCTCAAACGCCTTCGCGCGCGCTACCACATCGCCCTTCGCATTCAACACAAGACTCGCACCGTCAAACAACAGGTCATCATTACCCGCAACCTGGTTCACATAAACAAGCGGAACCTGAAGATCCTTCGCTTGACTCGCGAAAAGGGCTTCGCGATCAGCATGAACACCCGCTCTGTAGGGTGAAGCTGACAGATTGACGATCAACTTCGCGCCAGCCTCAACCGTCTTGGTGATCGGATCCACCCCGTACACGCGCCGGCCTTCAAACTGACGATTATTCCAAAGATCTTCGCAAACGGTAACACCGACAAGGACCGATCCGCCCCCGGTCTGAACTTCTACAACACAAGGCTCACTACCAGCACTGAAATAGCGCGTCTCATCGAAAACGTCGTACGTCGGCAAAAGCATCTTCGAATACGTCGCCACAACCCGACCATCACGACATACCGCCACTGCATTTGACAGACCCTT
>JAJDDZ010000320.1 GCA_029260025.1 Phycisphaerae bacterium
AACTTTGCGGAGCGTCAGATTCGCCCGGCTGTCATCCTGCGGAAGAATAGCCAGTCGGATCACTCGGATCGCTGGGCTGCAACGCAAAGTGTCTTGATGGGCGTCTACCGAACGTTGCGACTTCGTGAATTAAACCCAACCGAAACCATCGCCAGCGCCCTCAAAACCTACCTCACTACCGGCACAATACTGCCGCTACCAAATTGATTCGTTGCACGTGGCTGAAGAGTTACCTCTGACCTAAACTGCGACGGGCACACAGACCTCAAGGACTTCGCCCGTTTTGTGTTGCACATGCCAATCGATTGATCACCAGCGTATTTCCACAATCGTGCCAACCATAGACATTCTGTACTCTCCTGAGCGATTTTTTTCCAACGGAGCTGCGTGCTGGCTACGACGGGTGGTACTCATTCAGACCGGAGACGGTACACAATTTGAGGGGATTTTGCGGAGACTAGGCCGTTACCAGTTTACTACCGTCTTGCGCTCTCACTGCCGCGACAAGATGCGAGAAAACGCTATAGAATGCGACAGTTTGCGAAAACGACCATTCGTTGTATGGTGCTGTTAACAAAGGGCTTCTAGGGGATTCGGCGGATTTCCAATTGCGCCTGTTAACCGCTAGGTCATAGGTTCGAATCCTACTTGGAGAGATTGGTAAGTCTTTACCTGTAAACGACTTACGTTTTTTTTCGGGTACGCCCTGAATTCTCTATTTAGTCGTCCCTGAAAAAGCCACCTACGCGGCGGCGGGATGAATGGGCCGGTGGAACCGACTCTTCGCAACCAGGTTTTCGAGCCAACGGATCAGCGCAAAAACAAACCGCCCGGTCTTGCGGCGGAGCAGCCCCAGCAACTTTCGCAAGTTGGACCCGGCGGCGGCCAGTACCGCGTTGATCGCATCGCCACAGAGCTTCGCCAAAAAGCATCGACCCATCCGATGGTCGCTTTTGAGATGGCGATCTTCGGTTCGATCGCGCTGCGACGACGCCTACGCTTGTGCTCGGCCCGCGTCGTGTTCGTTTTCCGCTGCCCGGCGATGTGAACGGCAGCTCCGCCGGTGTAGCCATGACCGCGATAGCCTTTGACAACATACGCATCCGCAACGGCCACCCCGGTGACACGTTCCACAGTCGTTAACGTTTCCGTCAGCGTGTGACCGTCGTACGGATTGCCCTCCATGAGCGCCGACGCCACGATCCAGTTGCTGCGATTGGTTGTGGCGACCGCAACCTTCTGGCCAAACTCGTAACGCTTGTGAGCCTTGTCCTTGCTGATGCACTGAACATCCGGCTCGTGCAAACTGTAAAGTTTGTTCTTGTCCTTGGGTTGCTGGGTTCGTATCCGATCCGCACGATCCAGCAAAGTCGCCAGGTCCTCATCCATGCCCGTCGTCTTGCGACGAATGTCACGAATCAACCGACCCACATAGGTACGCATCTTACGCAGGCGACGATGCATGCGCTTGAACTGCTTGGCATGCCCGTAACGACCCGCCATCACTGCAGCCTTCTTGCCAACTCGAACATACGACTGTCGGAGGTCAATGCCGCGCGACTTCGCCGCATCTGCGAGCTTCACAATAGCCTTGTATAACAGCTTCGAGTCCGTAGGGTACGTGATGTTCTTTTCTTGAACCGTCGTGTCCACCGTGACCCGCGCAAGATCGCTCTTGGGCAGATGCTTCTCTCGAACAGCCAGGGCAATCGTTTCCGTCAGCAACGACTCCAATCGCTCTGAGCCGACACGATTGCGCCACTTGGTCATGCTCGTCGGATGGATCGGGCACTCGTGCTGCATGTGCGTGTAGCCGCAGAAGTATTGCCAGTAGGGATTCTCAACCCAGCGAGCCACCACCGATTCATCCGATTCGTCGAAGGTGTATTTGAGATAATGCAGACCGACCATCAGGCGTATGGCTTTCGCTGGTGCGCCGTTGTCAGGCGTGTACGTGTCAACGAACGCAGCATCCAAGGTAGGCCAGTCGATCTTGTTGGCCAGTAAGATCAGCTCGTGGCTCGGATCCAGAAGCTGATCGAAGTGAGACTGAAACAGCTCAAAAGCGTCGCGAGGCTGGAATCTGGCTGCATAAAGCCTCCATGCCGAGTCCGAAATTGCAAGGTTCCGACGAATCATTCATGTCTTCCTTGCAAAGTATAGCACACAAAAAAACTAGTAAACCCTACAATCAAAGAGGAACACTGAGTTCTTCAGGGAACGACTAAATACCGCCGCCAAGACAATCGCGCAGGTCCGCTACCACTTCACGCGACGCCCCCCATTGCAAGTGGCTAAAGAGTTACGAAATTTGCACAACGACGCAGGGCGGGCACGAACCCGTGCCCGCCCGCGACCGACTCGCATTTCGCCGGTTCTGTCCCTCTCGCCGCAGTTGATCTTTTTGGAACTACGCGTCACCTATGGTTGGCAGCGTCGGCAGGCGTCACGGCAGAACCCACCGACACAGGTTCCAGCCCCGCAGTCGCTCGACGTTGAACAAGAGAGCACGCCGCAAACGACAGTTGATGGGCATGGACAGGGCCCGTCGAAATCATAAGCCTTGGCCTTCACGGCATCCACGGTCAGGACGATCTCAGTGACATTACATGTTGAGTCCGGGTTTGGCGCATTTCGCTGCAGCTGAACTCGCCGCTTGGTCAACGCCCAATACATGTCCTTTACCTTGTCTACAGCTTCAACGATGTCGAAGACATTGGGTTGTGATCGGACAGGATCAGTTGGATCTTGGATCGGCACGCCGATATCGCCCCATCGCGCCGTGAACACGACCAACTCAAGAGAGTAGTTTGCCTCTATAGCTGTGTCGTACCCTTCGGCAATTGTCTGCACGTCGTATCGTGAGCTTGGCACAATCTCAGCACCGGTTATGTGTAGCGCAGGAGCAAGAGTCCAGAGTTCGCTCCAATCCATGTAATAAGGTTCGCATTGAAGCTCTGCGGCTGCGAATTGCGTTCCCCAAGAGGGTGAGTCCTCGCACATTCTCGGCGGGCCGATCCATCTATGCTCACCCTCGAACAGGCTGAAGTCTGGGGGAGGTGAGTCGGGGACGTTCGGTGGAATTGGGTGTTGAAGTGAGGTAAGCCTCACGCGAAGCGCCGTTCGCTTGCCTGGGTTGCCAGGAATCATCGAGATGTATCGGTTCTTGTCGTACCCACCCAGCTCCGGGTCCGGTGGGACGGGCTGCGGACCGGATGTGATCTGGAACGCTAGATCAGTATATGTCGTCGGATCTGTCGACCAAACGATACTTGCCCAGCTGCCACCTGGGGGGCGCTCGGCAGCCGGACAGATCCGTGGGAATTGCCCACGCGCAGACTCCTGCCATCGCCAAAGGGGCGGGTCTGAGGGCTCATTCGCTAGCGCCTCGATGTCGAGCCAATACACTCGTCCGGCCACTTGCTGAAATCCTGGGTACATCGAGAACCCGTAATAGTAGATTTCGCTGCCCTCAGAATTTGTCATTCCGGTCGGGAGTTCATGTAGCGGATCGTAAGGTATTGAGACACCCCACACCTCGGGATCTTGCGGCAGACACCATGGCAACGCCGGGTCACTGCTGTGAATGCTTAACCGATATCCCTGGATCCCGGCACCCCGAAGTTCTGTTCCGGTACCATCCATTTCATAGTTGCCCCACCAGTGGATGTCTGTCACGTCACCGCCCTGGCATTCCCACTGATCAGCAAGCGTAATCCCGCTATGTGCGTGCAGGCCGGGCAGATCTGAGTTAGGCCACTGATTCCATTTGCTCGGCGCCGGGTGACGCGAGGTGAGCACAAAGCCCATATCCCAACCGAGGCCGTCTGCGCTGGAAATCGGAATGCCTGATCCGTAAGTGTCTCCGATACCTGGCGAAGTCGGGAAGAACATCTTTATGGCGTCATCGTTGAAGGAGTGTTCTCTGGTTTTCCATCCCCACGGGTACGCTGGCGGTGGCATGTAGTTTTCACAACACTGATCAGGTGGGAGACTGGCGCTTAAGCACTGCCATGCACTCACATCGCCGGTATCGACTGTTCCGTCGCAGTTGATGTCAGCTTTGACGCATTGCTCAGGTGGCGCAGTGCCAGCAAGACATTCATTAATCGTAACTAGGTCCCCCATATCCAGAGCGCCGCTTCCATCGACATCGCCATCACACGCACATCCGTCAGGATAGATGGCACCGATACTGATCCAGTAGATCTTGTTTTGCGCCGGATCTTGATAGAACCACTCTGATTCGGGAAGAATGAAATCATACCTGAAGCACGTATCTGGACCCGGTTCGTTCACATAATAATCGCATCCAACCGCACGCTCATTAAGAGCATCGCGCGCTACGTACCATTCATGAACCAGTTTCCCAGGGTGACTAAATGGCTGTTGCGCCGCGGAATCTCGTGGAACGTCGGTCCAAATCGCAATGTGGAACATCTCCGGACCTTCCGGAACCGGTAGCGGTCCAGGCTCAAACCAACCCACGTAAGAGCCCCACCAATGGATGTCGGTGACTGGCTGTCCTCCTTGACACATCCAATCATCGGCCACGAGTTGTATCCCGCCAAAGCGACTCTGCTCGTCCCATCCCCAGAAGCATTGTTCGTTGGGGTTGTCGGCGAAGGGTCCATACGTTGGTGGCTGAGCCCACTTCAGTGGCTTGCACTGGAGTGGCGACAGATCACACGTCGTACCCTGTCCTAGCGGATCTCCGCCCAGTTCAACGCATCTTGTGAGCCCAACATCGACGCACGCTCCCGTTACCAGGCAACACGCTTGCGGAGGTTGTCCGATCTCGCACGCATCGTCGATGTTGTTGCCATTTCCATCCCCAAGGCACGCCTCAGAACCCGAAGGGCTTGGCGTGCCACCAAGATCGTCGCAACATTCCGGATCTACTTGTTGGCAACTCCCATCCGGGAAGCAGCAAGCAACTTGAATAATTGAGCACGCTGTCCCAAACCCCTGTGCCACACCTCCTTTGGCTATGCAACACAGCGGGTCGAGGTCCTCACAGCTCCCATCCTGCAGGCAACAAGCTTCTGAAGAGCTACAGGCAGTACCCGGACCCTGCGGAGTTCCGCCTTGAGCTGCGCAGACTAAGGGATTTGCGTTGATGCAGGTCCCGTCGATGAGACAGCAAGCCTCAGCCGGTATGGTCTGGCAGATGCAGATCGCCGAGATTGCACTCGCCACACAAGCCTCACCTGGTGGGCAATCACCTCCGCATGACGGGAATGGACTCTGTTCGCACGCGGCCGACGCACAAGCACAGGTCACTAGAATACCGGGCGGAATCTGCGAAGCATTTATCGAGTTGAATCCCTGCGGCACGTTATCGAAATGGATTTCACACAGTAACCCCGGCGGGCACGGTCCCGGACAAGAAACGACGAAGTCGCCCGGGATACCTGGGTCGGGCCGTATATCGATGGGCCCGCAGTCAGGATCCATCGAGAAGCAATCGCACCGTTCGACAATGATCTGACCGTTCGCCGGATCGACAAGAATTATCCCGGGAAGACACGATTCGTTTGTCGGGTCAGTCGTCTGGCAATCTCGATTCTGAAGCGCACCGCACCACGGGAACGGCCCGGCCGGGATCGGACATAATGGCGAGCCGCAGATCCCGGCAATAAGACAATCGGTGCCTGGCCCTTGTGGGGTCCCTCCCTGGTCGATGCAGCAAAGAGGGTCAAGGTCGGAGCACGAGAAATCACTAAAACAACACGCTTCGACTGGCGTACATGTCGAATTAGGACCCTGCGGAGTTCCGGCGAAGTTCAGGCAACACGTCGCGTCAGCCATAGTACATGTGCCAGCCGTAAGGCAGCACGCTTGAGGCGAGAGACTCTGCCCATCACCACATGCAGAGCCGTCGCCGAAATACGATCCGCCCTGGTTATTGCAATCAGTGGGCGTCATCTGGCGGCATTCGTTCGTGCCCGAAAGACAACACGCGCCTACCTGTTGTCCACAACAGTAGTCTGGCGATCCGCCGAACCACATGCAATGAAACGCGATGAAATCCTTGATGTCAATGAGACCGTCGCAGTTGACGTCTGCTTTCGTACACAACCCCGTCGGCGGAAGGAACATGCAGCCCATGAGTGTCGCGAGATCCACCGAAGAGAGTAGGCCATCGCCATTGATATCTGGATTGCAGCCGCACACTCCGTTGATCACAAAAGCCAGATCAAGTGACGTCTGAACGCACTCATGCCAGACACTTCCAAATAGCGCGAAGTTGACACCCATCACGTCGATCGAGATCCACTCGGGGTTGTAGTCAAGGATTTCAAGGACGTCTCCGAGGTCAAGACCCGAGGCAGGGATCTCGCCCTGCCAGATGATTTCGCGAATGATGTACGCTGTCTCGTCATCGCCAGGAAGCGGAGGCCGCCGCGGTTCAGTCGGCGGGTTGCCGACCTCCGACCACGTGTCCGTAGAGTAGTTGATAGCGATAGTCGCGTTCGAAACTTGGCCATCAACGAGTGGGATCAGTTGCGCATTCCAATCGATCCGTTTGAAGTTGTCGAAGGAGAGCGGGTTATCGTAGAACCAGATGTTGATCCATCCGGATGGATACTCGTACCACCCTTCACCATAGAAGTTCGTCCCACCACTGCCGACCATGAATCCGTTCTGATCAATGGCGATGTCGAATTCGTTGTAACGTGGCGGCTCGTAAATATCGATCCAGTTGAGGTTTCCCCACATTGCCCAAACGGCATCGTCATTGAAGTGATCGCGCGACGATTTCCATCCCCACTCGACCGGCAGAGGATTCGGCGCAAGAATCGCCGAGATGTTCAACCAATAGACCCTTCCCTGTTCTTGAACAAAAGGATCAGGGACGACTTGATCAAGACCCGTTATGTTGTATTGGAAGTACTCTCCGTGGTCGTTAGGGATCAGGACTCCAGAAGCCGGGTCATACCACCCTTCAAGAAGAGGCGGATCGATCGGTGGAACAACAAAGTCGCTGATCTCCCACTCGCGCAACGTATTTCCTGGCCGGCTATCCGGGATGC
>JAJDDZ010000033.1 GCA_029260025.1 Phycisphaerae bacterium
TTGAACGACTCCTTGGGGGATCGGAGGACGATTTCGCACGCATCGTTGAGCGCGAGGTAGCTGGGATGAACGCTTCGCAACGAGAGAGGTTGCTTGCGGATTGACATGGGACAAGGTTTTTCGTAGAGCCTGCTTCGACTATGCGATCAACTGGGCGACTGTGATGGTATTTGCGGCGTGCGGTTGTCTTCAGAGGGAATGATCGGCGGAAAGTGCAAGAAGGGTGCGATGCGGCGGATGGTCTTTTGACCGATTCCTCGGACTCGCTGAAGGTCGGTTGGTGTGTTGAAGGCGGGTCGTTGATTGGATTGGTCTTTGTCCTTCTGCCTTTGGGCGGTGACCTCGCGTGCGATTTTTTCTCCGATTCTTGGTAGTGCTGTAAGTTCCCACCAAGGGGCCAGGTTGGGGTCTATCGTTATTGCGGCCGTTTGCGTTGTGACCTGAACGGGAGTCGTCAGGATTGAAACGATCGGGGTGATCGCAATAGTCCACACGACTATGATGAGGACGATCGCTCTGTCCGTTCTATGGGGTGTACCTGAAGGCCCTTGATCTGGTGGGGGACTTGCTGGGGCGCGACCATTGGGCATGATGCTATTCCTGCATCGGGGGAGCTTTCGTCGATGCTGGCACGACCAATGGTCGTAACGCGACGAATTTCTTGTAGGCTTCTTTTGGTGTAAGATCGCTTCTCAGTAATCCGCCAGACGGAACTTGCATACCGCTGTAGTCGGTCAAGTTGTGCCACGAGACTGATTCAACAAACGGCTTACTTAACGCGACCTCCACGACATTCTCAAGCCAGTTTGCCTGAACTTCTTCGCTCCAGGGCTTGCTGCGCGATCCGCCGGAGAAAGTCCCCGATTCGAGACTTTCCTTCGGAGGCGGTTGAGAGGGAACCTCGGCTGCTGTGATGTGTAGGGGTTTCCCAAGTTTGGCGAACTGGTCGAGCATTGTTGAGATCTGAAAAAAGTCTCTCAAACATGTCCCCTGCGAACCCGGTCCAAATTGAAGACGCAGGGCGAATGCGTCGAAGGGGACCCCACTCTGCAGGATCATATCTGCATAGAGTAGCGGGGGAATCGTTCGTTGGTTGGCTGCGTAATACTCGCCCCAGGGGGTGACGATTTCCACGAGCGTGGTTCCTCGTGGTGACATTTGTTTTGCGAGCGAGACGCTCATTCTTGTCAGCTCGATAAGCTGCTCGAAATTAAAGGTGAAGCAATTCGTCGCGTGGACGCCGCTGATTGCTGTCCATGCGTTAATGTATTGCCCGTACCTGTTCATAATTCTCCGCACATGCTCGAAGGCAAGGTCGCGGAGTGTGTCAAAGTCGTGCTCCCAGAGGTATAGCCAAGCGGGGACGTTTTGCTCGGAAAAAGAGAGTAGGGGGGCGGCGTGAATGGGCGTTTTGTTTTTGGCGAGCGTCTCGACCCAGCCATCGAGTGGTCGCCAGTTGAAGGCTTGTTCTGTGGCTTCGATGTCGCGCCAGACCAGGGGTAGCGTGACGAAATCAATTGCGTCGGTCAGCCGTTTTTGAATCAAGTCGTTGGGGGGAGAGAGGCAGACGCTGCATCCGAAAAAACGCCTTGTTCCTACGCCAGACTCTGCTCGCTGGGTCAGTAATTGTTTTGCTTGAATTTGCGTAAGGCGTTCGCCTGCCTGCATGGCGACCGAGAGCGACTGGTCTGCGAGTGCTGCGGCCTCGGCGGGCGTGCCTGCCTTTAGGGCTTCGATGATCAGATCACGGGCGGCATCGATCTTCTGCTGCTGGGCTTTGAATTCAAGCGAATCGGCGAAATCCCAATCTTCGAGCTTGTGGATCAATCGTAGGAGCCTGCCCCGGGCTAGCTCGACTTGGAGGATGTAAGGGCGGTCGCGCTCTTGGACGCGGATCGTTTCTACAATGACCCGTCCGACGCCTTCAACATTCCACAGGAGTGCAATCCCTGCGGGGCCGGCCGCTCTCTTGGAGCATTCGATGATGCCGCCCTCGACATTAAAATCGGCGCGGAGCGGAACGTCATCGGTGCCCACAATGTAAGCGCCTTCGAGATCGACGTTTTTGGCTAGTTGGCCTTGCTCGTAGACGGCGAAGGATAGCATGTCGCCCTCGGGTCAGACTCTTGGTGAAGTACAGGGAATCTCTCTACACGGCAGCCACTCGAACTCGCCAAGGATTGGCGGTTTTTCGCTCGTTGGCTCTTCAGCCCATTATGGGGGACGGGGGCGTTTCCGTCGAGTCCCCGTGAAAATCCAGGGGGATTCCGCGGAGCTTCGATTCCGCTATATTTAGGCTTGCCATGGTCGTACCTTGTCATGTGTGCAAGGATATTGTTGATCCAAATAGAGCGAGGGAGTCTTTCGATGAGTCTATCTGCCCCGGTCGTCAGCCAAACAGACATTTCAGGGTACCCGGTACGTCGCGGCAAGGTTCGTGACATATACGATCTTGGCGGGGAGATTCTCTTGGTAGCAACGGATCGGATCAGCGCGTATGACGTGGTTCTGCCCACTCCGATCCCTGGGAAAGGGGTGATGCTCACGGAAGTTTCGAAGTTCTGGTTTGGTTTCTTTGACAAGGATGTGCCGCACCATTTGATTGAGGTGGTGGAGGATGCTGCGCCTAGTGGACTTGAATCTTACATCGATCAGCTTCGTGGTCGTACGATGCGGTGCAAGAAGACCGAGGTCGTGCCGATCGAGTTCGTTGTTCGCGGCTACCTCGCCGGCTCTGGTTGGAAGGACTATGGTCGCACCGGATCGGTATGCGGCGTTTCCTTGCCTTCTGGTATGAAACAGTGCGAGCAGCTTCCAGAGCCGATCTTCACTCCGGCGACCAAAGAAGACGTGGGTCACGATGAGAATATTTCGTTTGAACGTGCGTGCGAGATTGTTGGCGAGGAGTGCATGACGCTTCTTCGCGATCGAAGCCTTATGCTCTATAAACGGGCGGCCGAATATGCTCGTACGCGTGGTATTATCATTGCAGATACTAAGTTTGAGTTTGGTAAGTTTGGCGACGAATACTTGCTGATCGATGAAGTGCTGACGCCGGACTCATCGCGGTTTTGGCCAGCGGATAAATACGAGGCGGGTCGGGACCAGGATAGTTTTGACAAGCAGTATGTGCGAAATTACCTGGGGACACTTTGCGACGCGGGCAAATGGGACAAGACGTCCCCCGGT
>JAJDDZ010000321.1 GCA_029260025.1 Phycisphaerae bacterium
TCCCCGCCGTCACCGTTCCGTCCTTGGCAAACGCCGCCCGCAACTTCCCGAGCGCCGCAAGCGTCGTCTCCGGTCGCGGATGTTCGTCGACGTCAACGATGATCGGACCACCTTTTCGCTGCGGAACTTCGACAGCCACAATCTCATCCGCAAACTTGCCCGACTCCATCGCAGCCCTGCACTTCATCTGCGATTGGTAGGCGAATTCGTCCTGCTCTTCGCGCGTCAGGTTGTATTTCATCGCGACGTTCTCGGCTGTCTCGCCCATCGAGAACGGATGATACATTTCGGCAAGTTTCGGATTCGTAAACCGCCAGCCAATCGTCGTGTCATACATTTCCGCCTTGCGGCTGAAAGCTGAATCGCCCTTGGCCATGACGAAGGGGGCACGCGACATGCTTTCCACGCCGCCGGCAATCATGACGTCGCCGTGGTTCGCCTCGATCATCCGTGCGGCGATGTTAATCGCGTCCAAACTCGACGCGCATAGACGGTTGACAGTCGAACCTGGTACGGAATCGGGCAACCCCGCGAGAAGCGCCGCCATCCGTGCGACGTTTCGATTGTCCTCCCCTGCTTGGTTGGCTGCGCCGAGGTAAACGTCATCGATCATCGCCGGATCGATCCCAGTTCGTGCGGTCAGGGCACGAATCACGAGTGCTGCCAGATCGTCCGGGCGTACTTTGCTCAGTCCGCCGCCGTATCGTCCAACGGGTGTCCGCACCGCATCAATTACAACTGCTCGTCGTGACATTGCTTATTCTGTCCTTGCTCTCGTGTGGCACCGGTTTCGAGCCGGTGATCCAATCCTTAATCCGCATTCGCAAACAGCGGGGCGGGCTGGAATCGGCCGTCGTTGACAGCGTTATTCAACTCCCGTAGCGCTCCGCGAATGTTTCGGCCACCAATTTCATCAGCCCAGGCGAGTGGCCCTTTCGGATAGTTTGTTCCCTTCTGCATGGCGATATCGATATCGTCGCTACTTGCTACCTTGGCGTCCCATGCTAACCCCGCCTCGTTGATGATCGAACATAGTATTCGAGCGAGGACGAATTGTTCCGTCGAACCGGTCGGTGTGGCTCCGCTCTTTGCGCAGAATGTGCTGAGCGCGTCGCTCAGCTTTGGGTTTAGGTCGAAGCTTTGACGCGAGACGGGGAATGCCGAAAGCGGATGTTCTGTCGCATATGAGTAAAACCCGCGACCCGTTTTTCGTCCCAAGTGACCCGCGGCGACGAGATTCTGCTGAATCTCGTGGGGCGTGAAGCGGGCGTGCTTGCCCATTTGCTCCCAGACGGAAGTGCTCACGGCCAAGTTGACGTCGAGTCCGACCAGGTCCATCAGCTCGAACGGACCCATGCGAAAACCGCCGTGGGTTTTCATGATTTGATCGATCTCGTCGATCCCCGCGACGCCTTCTCCGAGAAGTCGCAACGCCTCAAGATAAAACCCACGCGCGACGCGGTTGACGATGAAGCCGGGCGTGTCCTTCGCTCGAACCGGGACTTTCCCCCACGAACTCGCTGTCTGATAGGCGGCATCAATGTTCGTGGGTGCGCTCTCTTCGCCGGCGATGATCTCGACGAGGGGCATGACGGGCGCGGGGTTGAAAAAATGCATCCCGATGACTCGTGATGGATCGGCCACTGACTCTGCGATTTTCGTTACCGAAAGCGACGAGGTGTTCGACGCAAGAATGGCATTCACTGGTGTTGCCTCTTCGAGTTGCTTGAACACCTTGTGTTTGATGTCGATGTTTTCGACAACTGCCTCGATGGCTAACTCGACGCCGCCAAGATTGCCGATCTCGCTTACCGGTCTAATTCGGTTCAACGTTGCATCGCGGTCAGCTTCTGACATTCGTCCTTTTTCGACGGATCGGGCGAAGCGTTCTTCGATGCCTTCGACGCCGCTCTTGAGTACGTCGCCGTTGACGTCAATCAAGTGTACGACGCACCCGCACTTAGCAGCAAGCTGCGCGATTCCAGCGCCCATTGTTCCGGCGCCAATGACAGCAATCTCTTTCACGCGTTTCCTCTCGTTTCTTTTGAATCAAGACCGAGCGGGAGGATAACACGGAAGCGGTTTCTGAGCTACTGACCGTGACTATGAGAAGAATAGCAGTAGCGCAAATGTGTAAATGACGGGTAGAGAGTTGATGACGATGGCTGCGCGGGCGAGCTTGCGGCCTGATCGGTCGTGCAGGCGGCCAACGACTTCGCAGATGAGGACGACCATGACGACGATCGCGAATTTGAAAACGATCGCCCAAGTAAATCCTTGCGTATCGATGACGGCGGCGGCGATCGGGTTCACTTCAAACCCGCCCATGGCCACCAGTACGATCAGTGTGAGCATGACGTCGAGTGCTGAAACGAGGACCAACCAGACGTAAGCATTCTGGTATCGCATTTCGGGCATGTGCAACCAGCCGGGTTGTTTGAGAAAAGCGTCTGCCGGTGTGACTTCGCGGCCACACTTTGGGCACTTGCCCATGTGCTTGGGTTTAATTCGCCCGTTGCATTCTACGCATCTTCTCATCGCCATGATCCGTCCCGTCAAATTCGACCTGTTTGCTATGTCTAATTGTAGGCGTGCAAAAGCAAAAAGCCCACAGGGGATGTCCCTGCGGGCAGCGTTCGCCTGTTGTCTCATTCGTCTGTTCTCTTGAGATATTTCTACTTCAAGACGCTCTCGGCGAGGCCGGCTAGTTCTTTTACGTGTTCTACGCTTGCGTCGAATTGTTTTCGCTCTTCGTCGGAGAGGTCGACTTCTATGACTTTTTCTACGCCGCCCGCGCCGAGGATGCAGGGTACGCCTACGAAGTAGCCGCCGACGCCGTACTCTTTGTCGCAGTATCCGGCGCAGGGGAGGATTCTTTTTTTGTCTTTGACGATTGCTTCGACCATTTGGATGGAGCCCGCGGCTGGAGCGTAGTAGGCGCTGGTGCCCATGAGCTTGACGAGTTCGCCGCCGCCCATTTTTGCACGCTGGATGATCTCAGCTAGACGAGCTTCGGGGATTAGCTGGGTGACGGGGATACCGCTCACGGAAGTGTAACTTGGAAGTGGGACCATGTCGTCGCCGTGGCCTCCCATCAGGAGGGCTGAGATGTCTTCGACGCTGCAACCGAGTTCCATGGCGATGAAAGTTCGGTAACGAGCGATGTCCAGGCAACCTGCTTGACCGACGACGCGATTGGTTGGGAAGTCGCTGGTCTTCCAGGCGGTGTAGACCATGGCGTCGAGCGGGTTGGAGACAATGATTAGGACGCTGTTGGGGGCGACCTTTACTATTTGCTCGGTGACGGATTTTACGATCTTGACGTTGGTCTGGATGAGGTCGTCTCTGCTCATTCCGGGCTTGCGCGGGATGCCAGCGGTGATGACAACGACGTCGCTGTCTTTGGCGGCCTGGTAATCCGAGGTGCCGGTGATGCTGCAGTCGAATCGGTCAATGGGGCCACACTGGGCGAGGTCTAGCGCTTTGCCGGCGGTTTTGTCGGCGCATTCGGGGATGTCGAGTAGGACAATGTCGCCAAGCTCTTTGGTGGCTGCCCAGAATGCACAGCTTGCCCCGACGTTTCCTGCTCCTACGATCGTGATTTTTGCTCTTCTCATCTTCTCTGATTCCTTTCAAAACCCCGAGCTTCCTGGCTGGTGGACTGCTTCGATGGCAGCCGCTTTCCTGCCTTTTCTGGCATGATACGTTCCACCGGGGAGGTTGCAACCGGGGTTGAATCTACGGGGTATTCGCTGGTTTCGATGCGGATATGCTAGGATTGGGGGAACTTTTGATCGGGCGATTCCGCTTGGGAATCTGAGGGAGGATGGTATGACAATCGATCTTCGACTTCGGGAAGTGACAGAGGGTGACATTGCTATTTTTTTTGAGCACCAGCAGGATGCCGAAGCTTGCCGTATGGCGGCGTTTACCAGCGATGATCCGACTGACCGGGCTGGGCATATCGCGCATTGGTCCAAGATTCTTGGGATGGAGACGGTTGTTGCTCGGACGGTCGTTTTTGATGGGGCCGTTGCTGGGCATGTTGCGAAGTTTGTTCGCGATGGCGATGTTGAGGTGACGTACTGGATCGGTAGGGATTTTTGGGGGCGGGGGATCGCGACGAAGTCGTTGATTCTGCTTTTGGTTGAGGTTTCGGAGAGGCCTGTGTTTGCACGGATAGCGGCGGACAACGTTGGATCGCGGCGGGTTTTGGAGAAGTGCGGTTTTGTTGAATTTGGGCGCGAACGGGGATTTGCCGCGGCGCGTGGCGTTGAGATTGATGAGTTGGTTTTTCGGATTGAGTAGTTGGTGTTTCTTGGTTGGTTGTCTTGGGTTGTGGCTGAGCTAAATGGGTTGGATGGGTTCGTTCTTGGTGGAATCGTTGATTGGAGGTCGTGAGGAGGACAAATGGGTTTGTTTGTATCTTTTTATGTTTCTGAGTCTTCATCTTCTTGTTTATGGCGTTGGTCCGCGCAGCAAACCCTGCTTGTTTGCCGTTCGATCTCTACGAGGAGACTTTACGCGCCGGACGCGGACATTCCGCTACTTTCTGCGGTAATAACTTGGCGCGCGCGCTATTAAGGAGTTTTCTTAAGCGATCAGGGGGTTAGAGGCGGGAAATAGGGAAAATGATGATCGGCGAAGGGCTATTTGGGAAAAAGGTGGGTGGCGGCGGGTTGTTCCCGCCCTACCGCTTTCGCAGGGCCCAGTTGGCGTCTGGTTAGCCTATTTTTGCTGCTAGCATTGTAATATCGTCTGATTGTTGGGCTGGGCCGGCGAAGTTTGTTAGCTGTTTTCTGATGTGTTTCAGGATGGCTGCGGGGGTTGCGTCTGCTCTTTCTCTTAGAGCTTCGATCAGGCGGTCGTTGCCGTACATGTCTTCTTTCATGTCCATTGCTTCGATGACGCCGTCTGTGTAGCTGAAGAGTGTGACTGGGTCTTTGCCGAGGTCGACTTTGTGAGTCTCGAATTCCGCGTCCTCTACGACACCGAGTGGGAAGCCTGCGTCTACCTCTAACTCGGCTGGGGTTTCTCCGTTTGTTCGGATTGCGATGGGTCCCCAGTGTCCTGCGCTTGCCATGCGCATGTGCTTGGTCGGTGGATCAATTGACATTAGCAAGCAAGTGATGAACTTTCCCTCGGAGGCGTTGTGGTAGATGAGATTGTTCCAGCGGACGAGTAGTTTCCCGGGGTCGTCTGCTTCGTCGATTGTTGCACGGACTGCGGCCTGGAGGTTGGCCATGAGTAGGGCGGCGGCGATGCCCTCGCCGGTTACGTCGGCGACGACTACGACTATTCGTCCGTCCTTTCTTCTGATGACGTCGTAATAGTCTCCGCTGATGCGTCTGCCTGGGTCGTTCAGGGCGGCGACGGATAAGCCTGGTTCGTCTGGTAGATTTCTTGGGAAGAGCTTGTTTTGAATTTTTCTTGCTGTGTCCAGGTCGCGTTGGAGGGTGGCCATGCTCTTTTGGTCTTCCATGAGCTTGGCGTTTACCAAGCCGATGGTGATCTGGCGAGCAATGGCTGCTAGAAAATCGATGTCTTCGTCGGTGTATGCGGTTGCCGTGCTTGTTCTATCGCCGTAGAGGACTCCAAGGATTTCGTCGCCTTGCAGGAGTGGAACGCACATTGCGCTACAGATGCCCTGTTGGACCATACTGACTGTCGGGTCTATGTTTTGGTTGCCGCTGTCGGTGTAGATCGCTCTTTCACCGTTTTCGATTGCTCTTTTAAGCAGGCCCCTACTGATTGTTAGCTCGCCTTGTGAGCCTCTTAGGTTTTTTACGACCGGCCAATCCACAGCTCTTGAGTCTCTTCTTTTTATTCCTACAGCGCCGCGTTCGAACTTTAGTGTCTCAAAACAGATGCTTAGTGCTTCTTCAAGGAGTGAGTCTCGGTCTTGTAGCGTGGTTAGTCTTTCGGATAGCTCGTAGATCATCTCCAATCGCTGTCGGGAGAGGTCTAGCTGCTTTTCTTTGGGGACGTAGCGGGTTGCATTTGTCTTTGTTTCTGCGTCATCTGAGATGATAACGCTTGTCGGGGTGTTTACACCTCCACTTCGGTACATTGCGAGGACTGCGCCCACCATGACGCGGTCTCCGTCGCGGAGAGGTTTGCTGGTCGGGGGAGAGTCGTTTACGAGCGTTCCGTTTCTACTTTCTAGATCGCTGACTACGAAGCTGTCGCCAATGGGGGTTAGCTGTGCGTGTTTTCGGGATGTTGAAGGGTCGTCGATGACGATTTGGCAGGTGATGTCGCGACCGATGACGGTTGGGCCGTGTGCTAGACGGTGGGTTTGGGTTCTTCCGTCAGGTAATGTGAAAAACAAGTCTGCCACGCTAGAGAACTCCGTCTACCCTCTTGATCCGGTGGTGAGGACATGGTGGCGCTGCGCTTGACCATGGCACCCGGTTGGGCGCCCGGTTGGGCACCCGTTTGGAAAGGTACCATAAGTGTGATGGGACGTCCAAACTTTGGGTCTTGGGAAGTTACGATTTGGTGTTGCAGGTGCAGACTATTTTCTTGCAGCCTGGGCAGCCTTCGCCGTACTTTTGGCGGAGGGCTTTGGTTAGATCTATGTCTGTAATGTTGGCGAGGGTGATGAGCCAAGCAAGGACGTCGGCGAATTCGCCTTCGCGCTCCTCTTGGGTGCCTTCGCGGATTGCTGAGGCTAACTCGCCAATCTCTTCGGTGAACCAGAGGAAGGTCGCGGCGGTTCCGCGCTGGCGATCCTTTTGGCTGTACATTTTTTCGATTAGTTGTTGTAGTTCTTTGATGGTCATTTGAGAAATATCGAATCTAGAAAAGCAAACATCGAACTGCTGAGATTCTACACAAGGGTCTTGTAATAGTCGATTGAGCGGGATAGACCATCTTCAAAAGTTACGGATGGGGTGAAGTCCAAGAGCTTCTTTGCGAGAGTTATGTCGGCGCATGAGTGGAGGACGTCGCCAGGTCTTGGATCTACGTAGGTTGGTTTTATGTCTGTTCCCAGAGCGCTGTTGATGGCTGCGATGACCTGGTTGATGGTTATCTGTCCGCCGCACGCGAGGTTGATCGCTTGACCTTGGGCATTTTTTGTTTGCATGGCGAGGATGTTCCCCTGGACGACGTTGTCGATGTAGGTGAAATCTCGGGAGTGTTCGCCTTGGCCGTAGATGGTTGGTGACTCGCCGCGCAAGATCGCGACTACGAAAGCTGGGATGGCTGCGGCGTATCTGCTCTTGGGGTCTTGGCGTTCGCCGAAGACGTTGAAATATCGAAGGGTTAGCGTTTCTAAGCCGAAGCATTGGTGGAAAGCTTTTAAGTAGAACTCGCCGGTTAGCTTTTGGACGGCGTAGGGACTTAACGGACTTGGGATTAGTGCTTCGTGTTTTGGTGAGACTTCTGAGTCACCGTAGGCGCTGCTGCTTCCTGCGTAGATGACCCGGCGGACTTTGTTGTCTACGCATGCGCGGAGTACGTTGAACATTCCGTTGATGTTGATGTCGTGACTTGGTTGGGGGTTGTCGACTGACTTTGGGACGGAACCCAGGGCTGCCTCGTGGAAGACGAATTCGATGTCTTTTGTGGCAGCGATACATGCGGCGGGTTCGCACATGTCAGCTTCGTGGATGTCTACCTTGCCTTTTAGGTGGTCGAGGTTCTCTGGTTTTGAGGTGCAGAAGTTATCCAGGACGCGGACAGTGTTTCCTTTTTCGATGAGTGCGGTGACTAAGTGTGATCCGATGAATCCTGCGCCGCCCGTAACGAGTATGTTTGCCACTTCTTTGCTCCCCCTGTTTTGGGTTGTGTTGTTTGTTAGAACACCTCTAGAAGCACTGCTTCGCCGGGCGGTAGAACTAGCGGGACGAGGATGGCGCCGCCGGTAGCGTAGTGGACTTCGCCAACTTCAGAGGATGTCTGGTCGGGGACTTGTACAGCTTTTTCGATGTTCCTGCCAGCGAAGGACGTTGGTATGCGCAATTCGCCGCGGGCGTGACGGTCTGGGGCTGGGTTGAATACGAGAATGTGTCGTCTGTCGCCGCGGGCGAAGGTGGTGACTCTGAAATATGGGGCGCATGAGACGGTCGCTTTTTCTTTGACTACTGTCGCGCCTACTAGTCGTGGTCCCCAGCTTTTTGCTCTATGGATGAGTGCTGTGACGGCGGCTCTTGGGGCTGGGAGGGAATCGAATCTTCCGTATTCGGCGGAATCTTTGTGCTGCCAGCCTGAGACTACGAGTCCTCCGGTCTGGTTGGCGGAGAGGGCTGCGTGGAACTGGGCGAGCAGTAGTTGCTTTGGTGATCGAAAGTCTTTTTCTGCGATGTTTGCTGTATCGACGACTGCCGGGGCTCTGGCTGTTATCTCTTGGGCTTTGTTGCATTTCGTGTGGGTGCCCGATTCTGCCAGATAGGCTGCCCCGAAAAGCGGTATGCAACGAAGTCCTGCTTTTGAGACTGAGGAACAAATGTCTACGGCGCGACATGCTCCGGGGGAATCGCATCCCGATTCTACGATGGCTGCGCGGAATGACTTGTGTCTTGTTAGCGAGGCGGAGATTGGAGCGTAGGGATATCCGTTGCCGCTTTTTCTTGACCTGGGGTCTGGTCCTGGTTTTTCATCGACTTGGAGTGCAAGGGCGACCTCTATTTTCTGGGTGGCTGCTGCGTCTAGTGCGGTCTTGATGTTGGCGTTGGAGGCGGTTTTTACAAACACGGTATTAAATCCGAGGTCGGCGATTCTCCCGAAGTCGTATTGGAGGTCTATTCCGCGTTCCCATTCTGTGTGCTTTTTGCTGAACTCTTTGGAATCGTGGATGTCGTAGCGTACGGCGACGAAGAAATCTGCGGGATCCCACCTTGGGTTTGAAGTGCATCCGGTTATTATGGTCATCGCGAGGGCGATTGCCGATGCGAGCGTTGCCGGGAGGATGGGTCGCCGGTAGACTGATGGGCATGTATGACAGACTGCCAAGGACGTTTGTTGGGACTGGGTCGTTGGCTGATTCTCTCGTTTCACGGGGATGTCTTCCACTGCTTCTTCTCTTGGGGGTGGCTGGGTGCGCCTCTGGTCCTGCGCTTTCTGGTGACATTGCCCAACAGGACATGCTGGCCCTCTTGATGCCTAGTCGAATCGAGATCGTCGAACCGTTTACCCGCCTTCGTAGCTTTGATGCCGACGATATACCGGATGGTATCGAGGTTTTGCTTCGTGCTGTCAATTCTCTTGATAATCCTGGTCTGATGATCGTTGGGAGCGTTCGCGTGGAGCTCTTTGAGCATGTTCCTGCGAGTGCGAACCAGAAGGGTAAACGGGTCGAGCAGTGGACGGTTGACCTCGGGAGCGTTTCTCAGCAACGGAAGCATTGGAACCGCTTGACGCAGATGTATGAGTTCCGCCTCGGTGTTAATCGGGCGTCGATTCCTGGGGTTGGTCGGTATGTGCTTTCGGTGACGTATACATCTCCTTTGAGCGAACATCTGACCGATGAATTTGTGATGGAAGAGCTTCGGGGAATGCCCGGGAGCTGAGGATCGGGAAACCAAGTCTTTGGAGGCGCGCGATGACGAGTTTATCAGCGGTGAGAATTGGGTCGGTTGTTCTGGTATTGGGCGGGATGTTCGTCGGTGCTTGCGCTAGCACTCCGGATCAGGTGATGCATCGAAACTACACCCAGATTCATGAGAACGCCTCGACACGGGCTGAGGTTGGGTCGCTGCTTGGTTCGCCTGAGCATCGAATCGGGGATCAATGGATGTACACTCGTCCAGAGCAACACCTGACGGTTATCGTCGATTTCGACGCGAACGGGAAAGTGATCCGCAAGCAATGGGTCGATGGGAAAACCGGGAGTTGGGAAGACTCTCACGATAAGAAGTAGGCTTTGTTCTGGTTCAGGGTCCGGTCATGTCGAAAGCGAACTCTTGGTAATCGTCTAGCTCTATCGTTAGGTTTGAGTCGAAGTCGAATTTTCCGCATGGTGGCGGTAGGGGTGCGTATGCCTCTGCGGTTGGTCCGGTGTAGCAATTCTGAAATTTCTGCAATTCGATGAGGTCTACGTCGTCGTCACGGTCTGTGTCGTTGGGTGTCGTTCCAAACGGGAACGGGGCGTAGTGGAACCCGATGTCTACCGTGTTTGCGTCGGTGACGTTGTCTCGGCGGGTGGTGAACATTGTTAGGTCTGCGGTTTCGGAGGTCGCTTGTCCTGCGTCGATCATTGGGCTGTCGATTAACTGCCCTGCGTCTTCCTGCCATAGATAGAACTGTCCGCTTGGGCCTGGTCCGAAGAGTGGGTCTTGGTCTGTGATTCTGTCGCCGAACCAACCGCCTTCTATGTTCGAGTCGCTGACGACTGGGGGATCTAGTTCGCCGAGGTCGAACTCGTCTGGGAGATTGCGCCTAGATATTGTGTTGATGATCGTTGCGACGCTTGAGCGACCGTAGATCGCGCCACCTCCGACAGCCCCGTTGTTGTAGGCGAGCGTGTTGTTGGTGATTTTGGGATTGCAATCTGATAAATGCATCGCGCCACCTCGGCCTGTCACCTGGTTGAATGCAAAGAGGTTGTTGGTGAGGGTTGGGTCGCCTTCGAGGCATTGAAGTGCGCCGCCGTCTATCGCGTCGTTGCTCAAGAATTGGGAATCCTTGATGGTTAGGTTGATTGCGCTTTCTAACCTGAATGCCCCACCGTGGTCGCCGCTGGTATTGGAAACGAAAATGCACTGGTCAAAGAAGCCTGTTGAGTTGGCTGCTAAGACGGCCCCGCCGTTTGATCCGGCGTCACTCCTTGAGAGCAAACATCCTGTCGCGGTGACTTCCGTTTGTTGCAGATTCATGGCACCGCCGCCTAGAACGGACGTATTCTGATCGAAAACGCATGTGTTCAGGGTGAGCGTGGCTGATGATGCGAAGATTGCGCCGCCGCCTCCTTCTGCATGATTTCTGAAAAACGAGCAAAACGAAAACTTTGGGCTTCCGATTGCGACATAGACTGCGCCTCCGTCCAGTGCATCACAACGATCGAACACGCAGCGGGTTATTGTTGGGCTACTATTTTCGATGACCACTCCCCCACCGGATGAGCTCCCGCTTCCGGCGACAATGCGAAAGCCGCGTACAACCGCCAGATTGGTTTCTCCTGAATGAAAGTGAAAGGCGATTGCGGTGTCTTGTGCGTCAATTGTGCACGTCCCTTGGCACGCGAGTTCGATATCTTTACCCTGGAAGTCGAGATTGAGATTGCCGGGTCCGGAATAGGTGCCGGATGCAACGAAAACCGTCTGGGTGGGGGTGGCCGCGTCGATTCCGTCCTGGATTGTGCGAAAGGGGTCCGACTGAGTCCCTGTTCCTGGATTCGATGGTGAGTTGGTATCGATGAACCACTCTTGGGCGGTTGCGAAGTTAGGGCCGGAAAGTAACACCAGTGAAATAACGTAAGCGAACGTGCGTGTAGCCATGTGAATTCCTCGCCCTATCGTCTCTCGGGCGGCCATCATAGCGTAAATAGGTGCTTTAGGGCAAGAGGCTCCAGAGAAACTGGGTATGATGTCGTTGTGAATGTTGATGAGTCTGGAATCTGGGGCGGCTGAGATCGCGGGGAAAAGGCGTGGCCGAGGAGACCTGTTTCCGGGGCTGATTGTTTTTCGGACGAAACCGCTTCATGGGGGTTGGTGGAGTGGTCGATAATGTGGATTTGAGGTCTCGTTTGGTGAAAAGCGACGGGAACGCTTGATTCTTTGGGTCTAAGCGAGTACCGTGTGGCGTCGGTGCACGTCACTGATGCGGCGACGGGGGAAAGTCGTTCTGCCGCAACTACCTGCCTACAAGAGTAGTTAGCCTCGTTAGCTCTGGTCTGTCCCCTCCTGACTATTGATCGCTTGGGACCGCTTGGATGACGATTTACTCTTGCGGTGCAGTTGCAGTTTTTGGGCTGTGAATTTCGAATCTTTATTCCCGCATGATGCGGGTTTGTTATGTTTGAAGGGTGGCGCGAGTTTGTTGCTCGCGTTTGGTTCCGGCGTTTGGGCCGGTGCTTTAGAAGTGCGTACGCCAATCAAGGCGTCAATGGACTAGGCGATGTGCCATGGAAAGACTTAGTAACATACGCAATATCGGGATCTCAGCTCATATCGACTCGGGCAAAACAACGCTGACCGAGCGAATTCTCTTCTACGCCGGACGAATTCACCGCATCCAAGAGGTGAAGGGCAAAGACGGCGGCGCGACCATGGATTTCATGGAGCTTGAGAAGGAGCGTGGAATCACGATCACTTCCGCGGCGACGACAGTGTCCTGGAATGAGAAAGAGATCAATATTATCGACACGCCCGGTCACGTTGACTTCACCGTTGAAGTCGAGCGATCCCTTCGGGTTCTTGATGGTGCGATTCTTGTTCTTTGTGCGGTTGGTGGTGTGCAATCGCAATCGATCACGGTTGACCGACAGATGCGTCGCTATCGCGTCCCGCGTATTGCTTTTATCAATAAGATGGACCGGACTGGGGCTGACCCTGCTCAGGTTATTGGTGAACTAGAATCTAAGCTTGGTCATGTGGCAGTTCCGATGCAGATGGCGATCGGGGCTGGGGATGATTTCGAAGGCGTGATCGACCTTGTGAAGATGCAAGCCGTCTATTTCGACGGCGAGAGAGGCGAAGACCTTCGGTATGCCGAAATCCCCGAAGCCTTGAAAGAGGAAGCTGTTCGCTCGCGGTCTGGGATGCTTGATACACTTAGCCTCTATGACGACGAACTGATGGAGGCGATGCTTGAAGGCGAAGAGCCGAAGGAAGAGCTCATTCATAACGCGGTTCGTGGTGCGACTCTTCGACGTGACATCACGCCGGTTTTCTGTGGAACTGCTTATCGCAACAAGGGCGTGCAATGTTTGCTGAACGCGGCGACGGAGTACTTGCCTTCTCCGATCGACCGGATCGCTTATGCTTGCGACAATGCGAATGACGGGGCTGAGGTGACGCTTTCTGCTGATCCAGAAGGCCCTTTGGTTGCGATGGCGTTTAAGATCTGCGATGAGCCGTTTGGGCAGGTGACTTATGCTCGTATCTACCAGGGCGAGATGCAGAAGGGCAAGGGGTATAAGATCGCACGCGATGGATCCATGCAACGGATTGGTCGCATCTTCCGCTTGCATGCTGATAAACGTGAAGATCTCGAGTCTGCCCGTGCTGGCGACATTGTCGGGTTGATGGGGATGGACTGCGTTTCTGGTGACACGCTCTCTGACAAAGAGATCAATCTTTCTCTGGAGAGCATGCACACTCCAGAACCGGTTATCTCTATCTCGATTACGCCGGAGTCTAACGCGGATCGCGATCCCATGTCTAAGGCACTCAACCGTTTCGTGAAAGAAGATCCGACGTTTCACTCGCACTTCGATGAAGACGCAGGTCAGACGATTATCTCTGGGATGGGCGAGCTTCATCTGGAGGTCTACGTTGAGCGGATGCGTCGCGAGTTCAAGGCGAACGTTGTCGTTGGAAAGCCGAGCGTACAGTATCGTGAAGCCCCGACGGTCGAAACGAAATTTAACTACAAGCACAAGAAACAAACGGGTGGTTCCGGTCAATACGCCCACGTCGTTGGGAGGCTTGTTCCTATCGAGGCGAACGGTGATGAGGTTTATGAATTTGTAAACAAAGTCACGGGCGGTCGCATTCCGTCGGAATATATTTCATCTGTCGACAAGGGATTTCAGATGGCCCGCGGACAGGGTCCACTTGCTGGGTTCGAGGTTGTTGGAACCAAGATGATCCTGGAGGATGGTTCTTCGCATGCGGTTGACTCTTCTGACCTTGCTTTCCAAGTTTGTGCTCGGTCGGCTTTTCGGCAAGTGGTTAGAGATTCTAAGCCTGCGTTGCTTGAGCCAATCATGAAGGTTGAGATTGAAGTCCCCAATGAGTTCCAGGGGACCGTTAGCGGCGATATCGCTTCACGACGTGGTCTAATCCTTGAGAGCGAAATGAAGGCGAATGCGGTGATCCTGGTGGCGGAAGTTCCGCTTGCGAACATGTTCGGTTACTCGACGGATCTTCGCTCGCTGACGCAGGGACGGGCGTCGTTTACTATGGAGTTTGGCGCTTATCGCAAGTGCCCTTCCTCCGTACAAGAGGAATTGATTGCCGAGTCGCAGAAGAAACAGAAGACAGGGGCCAAGTAGGCAACGAAACGCCTTTGTATGAAGAGACTCTTGAAGCGGCGGGGTGGATGCCCGCCCCTTATTTTTTTTGGGTTTTTGGGTCGTAAAAAAACGATGCGTCGATTTTTTAGGGAAACGGGGGGGAGAGTTT
>JAJDDZ010000322.1 GCA_029260025.1 Phycisphaerae bacterium
GGGGACTTGGCCTTATCCCCGGCCGGGGAAGAAAAATGCTGAGGTTACGCTTGGTTTGATCGCGCGCGGGGGCGGCGAGACTACTTGGGTTACTTGGGATCGAAAGGCGTATCCTTATCTGGCGACGGTGGTGTGGGCGAAGAATGCGCCGCTTACGATTCTTGTGCAGAACCGGGAGCAGACGGAGGAGGTACTTTATTCTGTTGATACGGAAACGGGGGGTACTTCGCAGCTTTTGATTGAGCAGGATGATGCTTGGATTAACTTGGATCAGTCGATGCCGAAGTGGCTTGATGATGGTCGTGGGTTCTTATGGCTTAGTGAACGCAGCGGTTGGTGGGGGCTTGAGCTTCGGGATCGCGATGGGGGGTTGATTCGTAGCGTGACGCCTGATGGGTTTGGGTTGAAGAAATTTGTGAAGTTGGATGAGGGGGCTGGGGTCGTTTATGTTTCGGGGAGTTCTGATACGACGCAGACGCCTTTGTATCGGTTTAAGCTAGATGGAACGGGTGAGCTTGAGCAGCTAACGGCCGGAGTTGGGGTGCATGGGGCCATTTTTTCGAAGAACGGGGATGTCTACCTACATTCTTTGTCTACGGTGTCGGGTGAGTCGCGGCTTGTCGTTCGTGGTCGGGGTGGCGAGAAGCTTGGTGAGCTAACGTCTGTCGCGGAGGCGTTTCCGTTTATTCCTGAGATCGAGCTGACAAAGGTCGGGGATGGGGCTGGTTTTCACGCCGTTGTTGTTCGGCCTCGGGATTTTGAGGCGGGGCGTAAGTACCCCGTGATTGTTTCTGTATATGGTGGGCCTCATGCTCAGACTGTGAAGGCATCTGCTCGCGGTTATCTGTTGCAGCAGTGGCTTGCTGACCATGGGTTTGTTGTTATTTCGATTGATGGGCGGGGGACACCTTCTCGTGGACGCGACTGGGAGCGGGTGATTAAGGGGAATTTGATTGAGATTCCTCTCGGTGATCAGGTGGCTGGGCTGAAGGCACTTGGGCGGAAGTATTCTGAAATGGATTTGGATCGGGTTGGTATTTATGGGTGGTCGTTTGGTGGGTATTTTTCGGCGCATGCCGTGATGCAGAGGCCTGATGTTTTTGATGTTGGGGTTGCTGGAGCGCCTGTGGCAGCGTGGGAGGATTATGATACGCATTATACCGAGCGGTACATGGGTCTTCCTGAGAATAACGAGGCCGGTTATGAAGCTAGTTCAGTTTTGACTTACTGCGATCGGCTGGAGAAGCCGCTGTTGATTATTCATGGGACGGCTGATGATAATGTCTATTTTATGCATAGCTTGAAGATATCTAATTCGCTTTTCCGCGCGGGGAAATCTTATGATTTTCTTGCGCTTTCTGATTTTACGCATATGGTGGCGGAGCCTGAGGTTACTATGCGACTGTATGGGCGGATTGTTGGGTTTCTGGAGGCTGGATTGCGTGGCGCGTCTGAGTGACACTTGCTCGACGGTATTGGTAGCTTACGACGGTCTTGCCTCAGTCAAATTTTGTTCTTCCCGACCCGTCGCTCAATTCATCGCATAGGATTGTGGGGGCTGTTTATCCGCTATTATGGATGTCGCCTAACTGGAGGATCGTGATGGGGCAAACGATGTTGAATCGGCGATCGTTCATCGGCGCCGGATCCGCGGCGCTCACGGCTGCGACGTTCCTCGGCATAAACCGGGTTGCGGGTGAGCCGACAAGCATGCGAGAGTCGGATACGCCAAAGGGAGCTGCCGGTCATATCCCGGAGGGTTTTCCTGCTCAAGACCCCGACACCGTGCTTGCAATCGTGGAAGCCAACCCAGGTATTCAGCGGACACCGGGGCCGTGACCTGCCCCCAAGATTGACTCCAGTCTTCGTGAAGTATCACATAGTTTCTGAATTGAAAGGGAGGTTGGTTTTGCCGAATCAGGGACCACTCGTGAGGGTGCAGGAACCACAGAAAGGACATCCTCGAAGCTGGTTCCGTCAAAATTGGCGCGCTGAATTCTTCCAGCACTAACTTCTGCCCAGAAGACTTTCCTATTCGGGGCATCAAGAGCCATTCCGTCATTGTTGGTTACACTTGCGATCAAGAGGTCAGAGTTTCCATTAAGCATGCTGCGATGGATCGCACCTCGTGTTGATGCTACCTTGCCTAAACTCCTTCTTCCGTCTCTGGGGACGCATTTCTTCGTCACGTAGGCGTCGTTTATAAAGACTGTCATTCTCCGCAGCGATTTTATTTCTGATGCCAGCGTAGATAGTTTTAATGGTCATGCCGACACCCAAGCATGCGATCCATCCCATGTTTTCTTCTTTCGAAGACACCAGTGATGGATCCTACTTTGCTTTTGAGCCAAGGCTTGGAATAGCCACAATCCTCCGCCCTTGTTTAAGCGGGGGTGCAGGCTTTCACGCGATAGCTGTGGCATGCTCGCCAGCATCGGCCGCTTGAAGCGATCTGTCTCTCCGTGTACCATCACGGCTTGAAGTTTGGAATGCGAGAAAGACGAGCTGCTTCTATGTTTGGAACAGGAAAACGACGATGATGATTTCAGAGGCGATGAACACAAAGCTTAACGAACAAATTGCGGCCGAATTGTCCGCAGCACACGCATATTTGGCGATGGCATGCTCCTTTGAGAGTAAGGGTCTTAAGATTCTCGCTCAGTGGTTCCTTAACCAGCACTGCGAGGAACGTGAACACGCCATGAAAATCGTGAAGTATGTGCAGGACGTAGGAGCGGTCGTCGTACTCGGTGGCGTGCCGGCACCCCAAGGCGATTTCGCAGACGCTGAGGAGATGGTTGTGGCAGCCCATGAGAGCGAGTGTAAGATTACAAGTATGATCAATGACCTCGTATCGCTCGCGGAGAAAGAGAAAGATTACGCAACGCGCAGCTTCCTCAACTACTTTGTTGATGAGCAGGTGGAAGAGGTGGCGAGCATGACTGATTTGCTTGACCTCGTTCGCCTCGCGGGCGACAACATACTGCAAGTCGAGTCTCGCATCCGCCATCAGATGATCTCGAAGACGTAACCGAGTGGCCCGAATTCGCCGCACGAGAATCTGGGTCGGTGGTCACCTGCACAATCCTCCTCCGCTGTTCGGGGGTGAGACCCATGCTCGTTAACCAACGGCGTTGATCGCCGTAGCCAGGTCCACATCAAGGCTGCTGAAACCACGGGCATCATGGGTGGTGAGGTCAATTCTCACCGAGTTCCATACATTGAATCATTCCGGATGGTGGTTGTGGTCCTCTGCGAGGATCGCCACCTGCGACATGAAACTTCATGCTTGGGCGAAATCTCTGAAGTTGAATTCTCGATGTAGCTTCTCGTCTAGAATCTGCCAGCCATCTAGCTTCAGCAATGCCTCTGAAATCTGATTTTTGGTAGGTTTGACAGGTTTTGTCATATTCCTTTTCTCCAAGCTGATCGGTTTCGCGGCGGAAGGTACGGCGTAGGAACTCTCCTTGTGGGGCGTGCCCTGCGATCCTAGGTTGGCTGATAGTGACGGCAACGGATCGCAAACGTAAACACCGTGCGGGTACCGGGTCCGTTTGCATGCCCGGTACCTCGCACGATCCCTAGTAGATTTACAATTACAAGTCAGGTTAATTCGAGGTTTATTTACGCAATAGCTCGTCGTTCCCTCAACACGATCGTTCCGCCGATTACGAGCATCGCCATCAATACGATCAGACCCCACGTGCCGACGGCGGGAGCGTTGCCGCTGGTCGCCTCGGCCACCCGCATGATCCATACGACGGACATGTTACTCGCTCTTACTTGCCCGGAACTGATTTGCCCGGCACCCGCGTCCGAACTGGAGTTGGCAATAAACCCACGCGTTGTCGTTGTGGTGGTAACGAGGTCAAAGTTGTTGTTATGAGCACTTACGTTCACGCCATTATCGTTATAGAAAATGCCGCTCCCATTAGATTCCACGAGGACGGCTACTTCCGTCGCCGCTTGCGACGTCCCGGAGAGGCTGGACCCTCGCAGGAACCTCGCCTCACCATTTAGATTCGGAAGCGTCTGTCCGTGGTAGGGGCTGCCCGGCAGATTCAACACCTGTCCATTACATTCAACCCATTCCGTTGGGAGTACTGGCGTATTCGTATACGATTTGTGCCAACCGAGGATTGAACCGATGGGGGCGTCATTTCCCACCTGTCCCATCGCCACTTGACTACATGCGACAACCAAACCAAACACAACTAGACTTCTTACCTTCATCATTACGATGCCCTCCAAGTTTGAGAAAATGTAACGAACTGAGGGCTGCTATCCTAGCGGAAACTACGGGTGCATATCTAGGCCATTTTGTAGCGATAGCGGACGATATGGCCGAATTACCCGGATCGCGGACTCAGCCCCGTTCTGAAAAACGTACTGAAATCTGACCGAAATAAAAAAACCGCCGACCCTCTCGGGCTGACGGCCTTTCGTAAGTCGTTGCCTCATAGGCACTTATGACTGGAGCCGATCGGGCACGATCCGACAACCTCCTGGTTGCAAACCACTTTTTGACCACATGACCCACTGGTAACTCACCGTAATAATCCTTGACTGAGACTACAATAGTAGTATCTTTCAACTGTCGAGACATTTATGGTGCTACACTGAGATTGACCGGAATTAACCCCAAGTGTAGCACCCGTGTAGCACCGAGCGACCCAATGGTGTGTGACTAGGAGGTCTTATGGCTAAGCGTAGCACCGAAAACCGGATCAATTTCACCAAGACGGCCCTAGCTTCTTTGAAGCCCAGGGCGAGCCGGTACTTCGCACACGATAGCAAGACGCCGGGCCTTTGCGCGATGGTGACGCCTACGGGGGCTATGTCGTTTTATCTCTACAGGCGGATCGATGGCAGGCCCCAACGGGTCCGTATCGGATCGGTTGGAGACGTCACGGTCGATCAGGCACGCAGGCAGGTTGCCAAACTCAACGGCGAAATCGTAGCGGGCGTGAACCCCCAGCGCCGCAAGAGGGTGGCACGGGCCGATTCTACTTTCAGTGAGGCATTCGCAAAATACATTGTTGATCATGTCGCCTTGCGTTGTCGTGCAGCCACCAAGACCGAGTTTGAGCGGATATACGACAAACATCTCAAGAGGTGGGCAGGGCGGCGACTGAATGAGATTGAGCCGGCGGACGTGAAAGCACTTCACAACCGCATCGGGAAGGACCACAAGCACATGGCCAACCGCGTGAGGGAGCTGGTGCGAGCGGTCTACAACCACAATAAACAGCCGCACCCTTGCGGTGGCTGCGAACCTTTTCGGGAAGTTAGCCGCAAGCGGTATCTCAAACCCCACGAGGTCAAGAGGTTCTTCGACTCGATCGCGGAGGAACCCGGCGACACATGGACCGATTATTTCACTGTGATGATCTTCACCGGCCAACGCAAGAACACTGTTGCAAGCATGGAGTGGAACGAGGTCGATCTAGTTGAGGGCGTCTGGAACATCCCAGCGAAGAAAGCCGGTAATAAGTCGGGCGAAGAGATTGAGATTCCACTCATCAACCCCGTTGTCGAGATTTTGTCACGTCGCAAAGAGACTCGCACAAACGAATACGTCTTCCCCAGCACCGGCAAGACAAAGCATATTGTCGAGATGAAGACGGCATGGGGGCGAATCCGGACACGCGCCGACCTTGAAGATGTTCGGATTCACGACTTACGGCGCACGCTGGGAAGTTGGCAAGCATCCGCAGGCGCATCATCGTACATCCTTGCAAAATCACTAGGGCAACGCTCAGAGCGATCGGCGGCGGCCTATGCGCAATTAGACCTGGACCCGGTTCGGAAGTCTGTAGAGGCAGCCACAACCGCGATGTTGGCAGCCGCGAACGGAGGCGAGAACGATGACAACTAGCGCCGGAGCGAATCTCCCACCAATGGACGATGAAACCAAGCAACGAATGCAAGAGTCAGCTAAGAAGCACGAGGCGAAGATTCTCGAAGGACTCAGCGCCATGAGACAGGCGACTTTGCGCATGCCGGATGTCAGCGACGTATTCGCAAAGGTGGCCGAGGCCCGAGAAACCAAGACTGAAACGGTTGTCGCGCTTTCGATGGTGGGTGGTGGAGCGTCGAACGCGACACCAGAAACAAGAGACAGCTTCATCAGAGAACTCGATGAACTCTTGGCGCTTGTCGATGGTAACGGGTGGCTTGGACTCAAAGACCTTGAAGCAAGAAAGCAAATCGATCGGCTTGCCAAGTACGCCAAACAACTTGGATACGATTACCCGCCTGTATCGCTCAGATTGGTGACGTTCCACAGCAAGGGTGATTTTCCCGTTTCCTCCGAAACCGAGTTGGTCAGCGTCTATTCACCGTATGCAGGGGAGGTTTGTAAGGGGTATGTCCCCGCCGCTGATGGGTGCATTTCCAAGCCTTACCCTGAAGGGGGGTCGGAACGCCTACCCGGTCACACCGTCCTTTGCGACACTCTGAAGAGCTGGCGGGCTGATATTGAGACCGTATCCATCGACCCCCCCCTCAAGTCGCATATGAACGATCCGCGAACAACCCAATCGGCCGACAACGAAGTCGAGGAGATCACGGCAGCCCAGATGAGCAGCGATTACGGAATCCTGCCAGGGACCATCTCCAAAGCGACCGGAAAAACCCCGGGCGCCCCGGGGTTTCTTCCATCGCGCAAGAAGGGAAGGCACCGCTTGATACCAAGAAACCACGCTGCGAGATTCGCCCAAGATTTTGATGCACGGCGCGAAGCGAAAACTCTCAAACAGCTTTCCGGTTGATGGAAATTTCGCCAACCGAAGTTTCCGCTTCCTGGAAACTTCAAAAAATCTCGCCACTCCAGGCCCCCACTAAACACTTTATTTGTAGTCCTAAGTAGGTCTCGGCGATTCCGAGGCGACACGTCTGAAGTTTCCACTTCAAGTTTCCTCCAGCTCCACTGCTACCTTGCGTGCGTGATGTACCGAAACGAACAGCCCCAAGCGGAGGTAACCATGGAGACACTGAAGACAACAAGCCCGAAAAAACTATTGACCCCGACAGAGGCCGGTGAAATTCTCGGGGTTGGGCCCAACACCCTAGTCGTTTGGCGAAGCCGCAGGGCGCCCAACATACCCTTCCTGAAAATCGGACGACTCGTGCGATACGATCGCGAAGCGCTTGAGGCGTGGATTGCGAAGCAGCGTGTCGGCGGCGACGCCGCGTAGACCCCCTCTAAAGAAAACGCCCCACGCCGGTCAGGACGAGGACGTTTTCAGGAGAATGATGTTGATCGATCATAGCACAAAACACCCGACCCCGCACTCTGTCGCGGACGAATTTGCGGCCCAAACTCGCGAAGCGGAACGCACCTTCGTCGCGAGCTTGTGGCTAAATCCCGTCGAAGGTCACGACGCCGCAGTTATCGCGAAACTGTCGGGGGCCGACTTTTTCGATCCGCGCAAGCGTTGGCTGTTTCAGCATCTATGCAAGTGCGCAGAACAGGGAGTCGTACCCGAAGTTGGCGACGCGGTGCGGTTGGGCAACGCCGAGGGATTGGACTTCCACGAACCCGAGCTTTGCGCTTTGATTCTCGACACGCCAACACATCACCGGCTCCCAGCGATCTACGCCGAGACCGTAAAAACGTACGCACGGAAGCGGCGCATCGCTTCGAAACACCTAAAAATAATCGGTCGCATTCTCGACCCACAAGGACTTTCAAATGTCAGAACCGAGCAAACCGGGTACAACGTTTCTGGAATACGCCAACGCTTCGGACGTAACGCCAGAGCCGATTCTGTGGACGTGGCAGAACGTGATACCGGACGAGTCGGTGACAATGATCTCGGGGCACGGAGGGTTGGGCAAGTCTCTGATGACGATGGACTTCGTCGCAAGGATGAGCCGCGGAAGAGCGTGGCCTGACAATCTAGATCAGTCGTTTGACCCTGGAGGATGCGTCATTCTTAACGTCGAAGACCAGGCTGCAAAGGTCACTGTTCCTAGACTGAAAGCTGCCCAGGCGGACCTGGAGATGATTAACATCGTGACCCGCAAAGTCACGATTGATCAAGACGGACACGATGTTCGCAGGCCGATTGATGTCCGGTGTGATATTGATCGCATAGCAGGCGTCATAGAGAAGACTCCGAACTGCATAGCTATCGTGATCGATCCCATCACAGCGCTAATCGGCGACACCGAGAGCAACAGCGTCACCGAGGTTCGGAATGCCATGTTGGCATTGTCAGACCTCGCCGAAGCAAAACATATCGCGGTGATTGTCGTGAGCCACCTGAGCAAGGGCGTGGGGTCGTCGCCGGCCATGAGGACGCTAGGGAGCGTCGGATTCACGGCTGCAGCGCGAAGCGTCTGGTTCGTCGTTGAGAATCCTGAAGACAAAAAAACAAGGCGGCTCTTCCTGCCAGCCAAGGCCAACTATTGCGCGGTCAGAGACGGTCTAGGGTTCTCAGTCGCTACCACTGACGACGGCGTTCCTTATCTCTTGTGGGATGCAGAGCCGGCAAGGATTTCGCTAGATGAGGCGATGACCAGCAAGAACACGCCTAAGCTGGATGACGCCAAAGCGTGGCTGGCGGACTTCCTTGCTGACGGAACACCCAAAGCATCTACAAGCGTGCGTGAGGCGTCTAAGGATTGCGGTCTGACGTGGGGTACGGTCGAACGAGCACAGAAGTCGCTAGGGGTGATCAAACGTAAGCTTTCGGTCACTGGTGGATGGTCCTGGGAGCTCCCCCGAAGAACCCCACTCAGTGATATATACTCTTCTTCAGATAAAGATAGCGTTCTTGGCGATTCCGAATCGCAACTTCGAAGAACGTTATCGAAACCCGAAGAACGTTCTCTTACTGACACTACCCCCCTTCGATTTGAAGCCAATCAGCCCGATTCCGCAGAAAGAGCAGCAATTCAGGCGGTCGAGGCCGAAGAGGAAGCTCGAGATCGGAACGGTGCAGCATGACCAAGCCGAACCAACTCACGATCGCCGTCGATTCGAGGGAGCAATTGGCCCTGGACTTCACCCTGCCGACGACTCGGGCGACGCTCTCGACGGGCGACTATTCAATACTCAACCTGGAGGAGCTGGTCACCGTTGAGCGAAAATCCTTGCCCGATCTTAAGGCAACTGGCGATCGAAACTGCAACCGGCGCATGTTTTGGGAGCGCTCGCCGCATGGTCGGGGCGGTACGAACTTCCGTCGGCGTTGGTGGGCAGTCACGCCGCCGCTGGGCGATTCGTTGAAAGATTCCTGGTCAATGCCGCCAGACAGATTACAGAGACGTACAGGGCCAGCGTGTGTCATACTGAAGTGAACGAACCACAAGACAAGGCGGTCGCATGATGCGAGACAAAACCTTCAACAGTTTCGCAATGCTCCGACGTTGCCCGAATTGCGACGCGGATATCGCGAGCGACGAATACCAGGGCGTTCGATGGTTCCCGCAAAGGGAACACCTGTTCTGGTTTCCGATTTGTGACGGCTGCATGAATCAGTCGGTCGTTGACATGGCGCGGGTCGCGGAGCGCGTGACGGCGTTCATAAAGATGGGCGTTCATCGCGACAACCTTCGACTCGAAAACGAAAAAGCAGAAACAGCCCGCAGCTAGCGAGCAACTGGCAATGATCGAACTTCCAAAAAAACAAAACCTAAACGAGGTCTTGAGATTTCCTCGTTTTAGTTATGGCGGTGCTGAGGCTTGGGTGTCTCCAACAGGCAAGTCAAAGCATCACCTGTCGCGCGGTCGCGGACTCAGAC
>JAJDDZ010000323.1 GCA_029260025.1 Phycisphaerae bacterium
GCTGGGGCTGAGCTTGGTGGTGTTTCGCTGGCGGCGGCGACTGGGATGATGGCGAACAAGCCGTTCGTCATTATCCGCAACCAGAAGAAAGACTACGGTACGGGTAAGCCGTACGAAGGGAAGATCGCTGACGGTGACTCAGTCTTGTTGGTTGAGGACATTGCGACGACGGGGGGGCAGGTCCTTGAGGCTGCGAAGTTTATTACGAGCGTCGGTGCGAAGGTCGAGCGGATTGTTTCTGTGATCGATCGGCAAGAAGGGGCCCGCGAGAATATTGAGGGTGCGGGGTTTGTTTTTGAGTCTTTGTTTACGAAGGCGGATTTGGGGATCGGGGAGTAGGGGGTCATTTTCTCTCGAATATCGAGGACCTTGGGTCCGAATTGAGTGTATGGACTGGTGTTGGGTGTGGTTTCTGGCGGGTGGGGTCGCTGGGGGTACAATTACGGTTGTTATGGGCGGTCTGGTCGGGTGTTTGTGGCGATGCTAGCTGGGCGAGCGAGGTCTTGACTGAGATTCGGAGGATTTGCTGTGTTTTTACTTGGCTCTGACAGGTTTTCTCGTTCTTGTTGTTCGCGACTTGCGGTTGTTGCTGCATTGGTTGCGGTCATTTCGGTTGGTGGTGTTCTTTTTGCTCAGCAGGAAGGCAGCGACCCCGCGCCTAGATCGATCCGAATAGAGCGACCCGAGAAGGCTTTGCAATCGCCTGTCGAGAAGGTAGACGAGGACGTTCCAGCAGCCGCACAGGGACAAGGCGACCCCGTCGACGCGGTGGTCGATCAGCCGGTCGAGGAAGCTGCTGTTGAGGCGGTGGTTGTTTCTGGACCCAAGGATCCTACGAGTTACACGTGGCTGGTGTTTCTTCCGGCGGCGGTTGCGATTCTGTTTGCGGTGTTTGCTCGGCAGGTTGTGCCAGCGCTTGTCATTGGTGTTCTAGTTGGTGCGTACATGCTTGTTCCTTGTCAGGCGGCGGGGAATGCTTACGCGCAGATGAGCTACGTTGTGGCTGGGGCTCGTTTGGCGGCTGAGCATTATGTGATGGGGGCGGCGATGGATTCGGACCATATGATGATCATGATGTTCACGCTGATCATCGGGTTCACCGTTGGGGTGATCGCTCGAAACGGTGGGACAGCTGGGATGGTCAAGGTCATCGCTGGCAAGACTGAGTCGCCGCGGCGGGGGGCGCTGACCGCATGGTTTGCGGGGTTGGTTGTTTTCTTTGACGACTATGCGAACACGATGATCGTTGGTCCTACGATGGCGCCGATTTTTGACCGTGTGCGGGTCTCTCGGGCCAAGCTCGCTTATATCGTTGACTCGACGGCTGCCCCTGTTGCTTCGCTGGCGATCATTGGGACTTGGGTCGGGGCTGAGATTGGGTTTATCGACGACGGTCTGACGCAGATTGCGGCCGCGGGGACGCCTGGTTTTCTCGACGGCGTTAGCGGGATGAGTGCGTTTCTTAACAGTCTTGCTTATCGGTTTTATCCGATTCTTGCCCTTGTGATGGTTTTTCTTGTTTCACTGACGGGTCGTGATTTCGGTCCGATGCGCAAGTCGCAAAATAAGTGCGTAAGTGATGCGAGTAAGCCAGCGACCCAGGCGTCTGCTTTGTCGCAAGAGGTTGCGCGGAGCAATGAGCCTGTTGCGACGTGGTGGCTGGGACTTGTTCCGGTGGGTGTTTTGGTTGTTGCGACGATGGTGATTCTCTGGATCTCCGGGAGTGGGGCTGAGAAAACCGTTACGGCGATGAACGCGGTGGGTGCGGATGGGTCAAGCACTTGGGATGCGATGCCGCTTTGGGAGAAGGGCTCGGTGTTGATTGGAAACGCGAACTCTTACCTCGCGATCTTCTATGGTGCGATTCTTTCGGCGTTTGTTGCGATTGTTGTGACGCTGATCGCTCGGACGTGTGCGGTGCGTGAAGCTATTGACGCGGGACTCAACGGGATGTCTCGGATGTTCCCTGCGATCGTCGTGTTGATCCTTGCCTGGTCGATCTCGAGCGTTTCAACGGACTTGAAACTCGGAGACATCGCGGGGGCGTACTTGAAGGACGCGAATTTCTCTTTGCAGCTGATCCCGGTGGCGGTATTTCTTGCATCGGCGGTAATTTCGTTCTCGACGGGGACGTCGTGGGCGACGATGGGGATTCTCTGTCCGGTGACGGTTTCGATTGTGGCGGGTCTTGCGTCGAAGGAGATCGCAGCTGGGACGATGGCTGGTCCGGAAGCGTTGACGCTGTTCTATCAGGCGGTTGGAAGCGTTCTGGCGGGGTCGATTTTTGGCGATCACTGCTCGCCGATCAGTGATACGACGGTCTTGTCGTCTATCGCGTCGGGTTGTCCGCATGAGGAGCATGTCTGGACGCAGCTACCGTATGCATTGGTGACTGCGGTCGTGGCGATTGCCGCGAGTGAGGTTGTTTGCGAGATGTATGATCAGCCGTGGTACGTTGGAATCGCTGCGGGGACGGCCACTTTAACCTTGATCGTGTTTGCCATCGGTCGCAAACCCAAGCCGCGCCTGGACCTGAACGTTGTGCATGTGCAACCGCCGTCGCCGATCGATATGCCGATGTAACGGTTCTGCCGGAAAGATTCGTGCTCGGTATTCTTCTTACAAGTGACGTAGCCTACCGGGAGTAGGCGAGTTGGATTGAGCTGATGTCGGCGAGGTCTACGTCGCCATCGGTATCGACGTCGAAGGTCTTGCAGGCTGCGGTTAGTGAACCTTTTGGTCCTGCGACGCAATTCTGAAACGCGACAGCGGCATAAACGCCGGCTGGTTGATTGGAGCTGGCGAGCTTCACCCGTTGGACATCTCCGATCTGCATGGCGAACATCGCGCCCCATACGCCGGTTGCAAAGACGACGGCGGCGGCTGCGACGGTTTTGCGGTAGCGGATAATCCACGGGGTCTCGGCTTCGCTTGCACCGTTCAAAAGAGCCTTGATATCGAGAGGGGTTGGTCTGAACGCGCCAGCGCGGGTTGCTTGTTCAAGCTCCGCCAGGGCTTGTTCGATGGAAGTTGGTTTTTCGTGGTTTTCGCTCATATCACACCGTTGGCCTTCGCCGTTCCGTCCTATTAGTCGCGATCGGTTCCGTTTGGCGCGAAGTTTTCGCCAGTTTTTCCTTCGACACACCCCCTTAACTGGTCCAAAACGCGTTTCCAGCGTGATCGGATGGTGGATTCCGGGAGATTGAGGGACTGGGCAGCTTCTTTCCAGCGTCGATCGAGGATCGCGGGTAGTTGCTCGGCGAGGGTCCGATCATCTTCGGCCAGAAGCGAAATGCAGTCGTTTAGGGCCTGAAGTTTGTACAGGCGTTCTGCTACTTAAGCGGGGTCGAGGGAGGCAAGGGCGGATAGGACGGCGGCGGCCGCCAGGT
>JAJDDZ010000324.1 GCA_029260025.1 Phycisphaerae bacterium
TTACCCGCCTAGTGGCACAACTCGCTGAGACCTGACGCAACCAACCTGTCGCTGTCCGTATTCGTCTTGTGTACAACTCGAAATCGTGGCGTGGGGGTAGGGGGCCGTGTGCGCCGACGTCGCCAAATCGAAGTAATCTTCGAACCAACGCTCGACAAATCACGCTCGATACAAACTCACAAAGCCTGATGAAATATGCGGGCTAGGGATCACCCGAGGTCCGGACGGAAACATATACGTCGCCAGCGAAAAAAACGGGCGCGTCCTGCGTTACCACTGGGACACCCTCACATTCATCGATAATTTCGTCAGGAACGATCCCGCGACAACAGGCGTTGATGAATCAGGTGGCCTGGTAAAACCAGCCGGGCTAGCATTCGGCCCAGACGGAAATCTATACGTCGGCGACTTCCAGGGCGATTCAATCCTGCGCTACAACGGAGTAACCGGCGCGTTCATCGACATATTCATTCCAAACGGCCTTGGCGGTCTCGATGGCCCCGACGCCGGAATGATCTTCGGACCAGACGGCCACCTCTACGTCCCAAGCTTTCTATCTGACGCCGTCCTCAAGTATGAAGGACAGACAGGGGCCATGATTCGATCAATCGGAGGAGGATTCCTGGGAACCCTCTCAAATCCGCGCACGATCCTATTTCACCCAACAAGAGGAACAATTATCGTATCGAGCGCAGGCTCAAACGAAATCAAAGAATACGATCCCGATTCAGGGTTCCCGCATGGGGAATTCGTCTCGTTCGGACCAAGACCAACAGGCATGGTCTTCGGCCCCGACGGTTTGCTCTATGTGACCAGCGACACACAGAACCAAGTTTGGCGATACGACGGGCAAAATGGCTCGCTTGTGGATACGTTCGTCCCAGCAGGCAGTGGAGGGCTCAACGGCGGAACGTTTGTTTTCTTCCAAGGCGAGATCCCTCCCCCCGTCCCCGCAGCCTCGATCTGGGGTCTAACTGTGATGGGGCTACTCGTCGCAACCGCTGCCACCCTACTCCTGACTCAGCGACTACGAATCACCACATCTTACGAATTCAGGGCAAATACCTAGGATTACATTCAACTCCAGCGACCAACCTTCGCGCGCCGGGCATCCTTCGATACAATATGTATCGCCCATCGGTGGCAGATGATCCCGAATGGGCCGATGAGGCCCAAATCATCAGCGATACCGTCAGCTAGGCGATTGTCGAACAAGGAGCATCCCATGGAAAACTGCGTGCAATTCTCCGTCTTCCTGGCGAACAAACCAGGTGTCCTCTCCCAGCTCTTTCGCAACCTCGCAAAAGCCAAGGTAAACATAACGACGCTAGCCATGATGGACTCAACAGAGCACGGTGTCCTCCGTATGATCGTAGAAGACCCCAGCAAAGCCCGCGCCGTCCTAAAGAAGTTGGAAGTATCCAACACAGAAACTGAAGTGTTGGCCGTAATCCTCCCCAACCGACCGGGAGCAGCCGCAGACCTCTGCGAAAAACTCTCCGCCGCTCACATAGACCTTGCCTACATGTACTGCGCCGGCGGGTCAGCCAAGGGAAAAACCGTTGTCATTCTGCGCGTCCCCGACATAAAAAAAGCCACGAAGGTGCTCGAAAACCACAAGAGCACCCGAAAAGACATGAAAGTCAAACTGCGAAGACCGAAAACTCCAGCAAAAAGAAGATAGCTGAAGGCGAGTCATCTCGCCTCCAGCCATCCAAGTTTCGCTCAGCTAATATTTCTCAAGGGCGCAGTTTCTGCAAGCTACGCGGTTTCTGCAAGGACCTCATCGAACAGCTTCAGTCCAACATCAAGCTGCGTCTCGTTAATGCACAGCGGCGGGCAAAAGCGAATACTGATCTCACCGCAAGGCAGCAGAACCAATCCGCGATCGAAGGCACTCTTAAGTATACGATTTTTCAGATCCGCATCTCCCTTCCCGGTCCGCTTGTTGATCACGTCCACACCAACCATCAAACCCATACCCCGAACGTTCCCGATAATCTTGCGACTATCAGCGATCTTCCCAAGCGTACCCATTAGCTTCTCGCCCAGCGTAGCAGCATTCTGCATCAACCCGTCGCTAATCAAATTCAGAGTCGTAAAAGCAGCCGCACAGCAAATTGGGTTCCCCCCGTATGTACTCCCCTGAGAACCCGGAGGCCAAGACATGATTTCCTTCTTAGCGATAACCGCACCAAGAGGCATACCACTAGCAAGACCCTTCGCCATCAGCGTAATATCTGGAACCACGTTGTAATGATCAATGGCAGACCATTTCCCAGTACGACCTGCCCCAGACTGAATCTCGTCGCAAACCATCACAATCCCGTGCTTATCACACAGCTTCCGAAGATCGGCCAGGAAGTTCGGCGGCGGAATAACATACCCACCCTCACCCTGAAGCGCCTCGACAAAAATCGCAGCAACCTCTTCCGGATTCATCTTGTACTTAAACAAAACGTTCTCGATCGCATCGAGATCGCCGTAGGGAACGTGATCCACCATCGGGACAAGAGGACCAAAAAACTCCTTCTGCCGGGCCTTCGAGCACGTCAATGACAACGCCCCCATCGTCCGACCATGGAACGCCCCTTCAAATGCGATCACGTGTTTTCGCTTCGTATAATGACGAGACAGTTTGAAAGCAGCCTCAACCGCCTCCGCACCACTGTTCGTCAGCAAAACGCGCTTCTCGTGCTTACCCGGGGTAATCTCGCAGAGCTTTTCACTCAGCTCGATCATAGATTCATAGTAAAAGTCGCTACCGCAGATGTGCATCAAAGACGCCGCCTGCTGCTGAATCGCCTCCACGACCTTCGGATGACAGTGACCCGTCGAGCAAACCGCGATCCCAGCCGCAAAGTCAAGAAACCGGTTCCCGTCAACGTCCTCAATCACCGACCCAAGCGCTCGTTTCGCAACCAGCGGATAGTCTCGCGTATGCGATGTTGAGGATAGCTTTTCATCGCGAGCGATCATCGACGTCGCGATAGGCCCAGGAAGCGCAGTGGTAATCTCAGGAGCAGGCCCGATCCAACCCTCACCGCCATTTTTCGTCGCGTCTTCTTTGTTAATTCCAAGCATCGCCCTGTCCTCCGCATGTTCTTTCTTTCGTTCCTGTCATTGAAGCGGGGTATTGTAATCGATGGACCTAGATCGCCAACCACGACCAAAACGCCTAAACATCGAAATCCCCAAGATCCACCCTTTTCCAAGCATCAAGAGGCCGCCAATTCGTTACCAAAACGGAAGATCCGGTCGCGACCAAAGACACCTTCTGCGCAGCCTCGACAAGTAACCGGTAAGAAACACCCCTAACCCAAAAATTTTGACGAAAACCCACCCCCGGATATATTTCACAAGCCGATTGTTGATCGATGTCCGGACCCAAACTTCACGGAAAACTCATGACCACATCCACAATAACAAACGAATTCGGAGCACTAGCAACCCTCGACAGCAAGCTAGGAAAGTGCAACATCCACCGCCTCGACGCTCTCGAAAAAGCAGGCTTGGGTGATATCACAAAACTTCCCTACAGCATCCGAATTCTCCTCGAAAGCGCACTAAGAAACATGGACGGGTTCACCGTCACCGCTGATAACGTCAAAACCCTCGCAACCTGGGATGCTAAAAACGTCGCACAAAAAGAAGTCCCCTTCATCCCAGCCCGCGTTCTACTCCAAGACTTCACCGGCGTCCCAGCCGTCGTAGACCTCGCCGCCATGCGCGACGCAATGGTCCACCTCGGCGGCGACCCAAAAAAAATCAACCCACTCATCCCCGTCGATCTCGTCATCGACCACTCCGTCCAGGTTGACGCTTTCGGTTCAAACGACGCACTAGGGATAAACGCAGACCTCGAATTCGCCCGAAACCAGGAACGCTATCAATTCCTTAGATGGGGACAAAACGCCTTCGACGGATTTCGCGTCGTACCCCCTGCCACAGGAATCGTTCATCAGGTAAACCTCGAATACCTCGCCAACGTCGTCGCAACCAGAAAAATAAACGGCGAACTAACCGCCTTCCCAGACAGCCTCGTTGGAACAGATTCACACACCACCATGATCAACGGACTAGGTGTCGCAGGCTGGGGCGTCGGCGGAATCGAAGCAGAAGCGATCATGCTGGGGCAACCAATCTACATGCTCCTCCCGCAGGTCGTCGGATTCAAACTCACCGGCAAACTAGCCGAAGGCTCAACCGCAACAGACCTCGTCCTAACCGTCACCGAAATGCTCCGCAACAAAGGCGTCGTCGGAAAATTCGTCGAGTTCTTCGGCGATGGTCTAAACCAAATGACCCTCGCAGACCGCGCCACCGTAGCCAACATGGCCCCCGAGTACGGCGCAACAATGGGCATCTTCCCCGTGGACGATGGCACGCTCACCTATCTCAGGCGCACCGCCCGAGACGACGCACAAATCGACCTCGTCGAACGCTACATGAAAGAGCAAGGACTATTCCGAACCAATGGCTCGCCAGACCCCACCTTCACCGACACGCTAGAACTAGACATGTCCACCGTCGAACCAAGTCTAGCAGGACCCAAGCGCCCGCAAGACCGCGTAAGACTCGCCGACATGAAAACTGCATTCGCCAAGGCCCTTCGCGCACCCATTAGCGAAAGAGGATTCGCACTAGACGCCGCAGCTCTCGCCAAGTCCGCCCAAGTCAAGACAAAAGACACGACCAGCATGATCACCCACGGCGCAGTCGCCATCGCCGCGATCACCAGTTGCACAAACACCTCAAACCCCTCAGTCATGATCGCCGCCGGTCTCCTCGCCAAGAAAGCCGTCGAAAAAGGCCTAACCGTAAAACCCTACGTCAAAACCAGCCTCGCACCCGGCTCGAGAGTCGTCACCGATTACCTCAACAACGCAGACCTAACCCAATACCTCGACAAGCTAGGGTTCAACACCGTTGGCTACGGCTGCACGACCTGCATCGGCAACAGCGGACCGCTCCCCGAACCAGTCGCCGCCGCAATCACCGAAGGCGAGCTCGTCGCAACATCAGTCGTCAGCGGAAACCGAAACTTTGAAGGACGCATCCACGCACTCATCAAGGCAAACTACCTCGCCTCACCACCGCTAGTCGTCGCTTACGCCATTGCCGGATCAACCGACATTGACTTACAAAAAGACTCCCTAGGCATCGGAATTGACGGAAATCCCGTCTACCTAAAAGACCTCTGGCCAACCCAGGCTGAAATCGACGACGCAGTGTCAAAGTCTGTCACCGCCGAAGGCTTCCGATCTCAGTACGCAAGCGTTTTCGACGGCAACGAGCGCTGGAACAAAATCAGCGGAGCGGGCACCGACACGTACGCATGGGACGACGCAAGCACCTACGTCCAGAACCCCCCTTTCTTTGACGGCCTAACAACCGTACCAACACCCGTTCAACCCATTACGGGAGCAAGAGTAATCTTCATGCTCGGCGACTCGGTCACCACCGACCACATCTCGCCAGCCGGCGCAATCCAACCAAACTCACCCGCCGGCGTATATTTGAAGGAGCACGGCGTTGAGCAATCAAACTTCAACAGCTTCGGTTCCCGTCGCGGCAACGACCGCGTCATGACCCGAGGAACCTTCGGCAACATCCGCCTGCGTAACCTGCTCGCTCCCGGAACAGAAGGCGGAATGACAACCCACCTCCCCACCGACACCCAGATGCCAATCTTCGACGCCGCCGAAAAATACAAAGCGTCCCAGACCCCCCTGGTCGTTCTCGCCGGAAAAGAATACGGCACAGGCTCTTCACGCGACTGGGCCGCCAAGGGCACGCTCCTTCTCGGCATCAAAGTCGTCATGGCAGAAAGTTACGAACGCATCCACCGCAGTAACCTCGTAGGCATGGGCGTTCTCCCGCTACAATTCAAAAAGGGTGAAACCCGCGAGTCGCTTGGGCTAACCGGAAAGGAAATCTTCGACATCCCAGACCTAAACGACGAACTCAAACCCAGACAAGAGGTCAACGTCCGCGTCACCGATCCAACATCCAACGAAACGCGCACCATCACGTTGGTTTCACGAATCGATACCGACGTCGAAGTCAATTACTACAAGAACGGCGGAATCCTACCCACCGTTCTTCGAAAACTTGCATCAAAATAGGTTTCAAAAACAATGAGAATCAATAGACCTTGGCGTATTGTACCCGCAACGACGGCGACTCTTCTAGCCACACTGCCATGCGCATTCGCGCAGCAAACGGACGAAAAAACGCCAAAAAAACCTAACGAACCGATCGCCATCTACGTAAACGACCACCCCATACTCCAAAGTGAAGTCGATGAAGTCGTACTGACCTTCATCAAACAACAATCCGGCGGAAGACTCCCGCCACCAGACATGATGGAGATGGCCCGCGAAAAAATTGAACCCGAGGTTATCAACACACTCGTCGATCAATACCTACTCGATTCCGCCTTCGACAATCTAGGCCTATCCGTATCCGAAAAAGAATACCGAAGCTACATAGAGGCTGGACTAGACAACGCACTCCGAAAAATGAGCGTAACCCGTGACGAATACGCACGCCGCATGCGCGAATCAAGAGGAGCTTCACTAGATGACGCCATCAACATCCAAGCAAACGATCCCAAGTACCGCCAATCCGTACGCGTCATCAAAGTTCTCGAAAAAAGATTCCCAGAAGACATGAGAGTTTCTGACGAAGAAATTAGCGAACAATACGAAGCCAAAAAAGCTCAAAACTACCTCACACCAGAACAAGTCCGAGCAAGTCACATTCTCATCGGAACCAAAGAACTAACAACAACGGAAGATAAACTAGAAGCCAAGAAAAAAGCACAAAAGATCGCCCTCGAAGTTCGCAAAGAAGGGGCAGACTTCGCAGCTCTCGCCGCCGCCAACTCCACCGGACCAACTGCCGCCCACGGCGGAGACGTCGGGTTCTTCCCAAAAGAAGGAGCAATGCTCCAGACCTTCGCAGACGCCGCCTTCGCACTCAAAGTCGGACAAATCAGCGACATCGTTGAATCCGAGGCAGGCTACCACATCATCAAGCTAACCGATCGAAATCCAGAAAAAATAATCCCCCTAAAAGATGTCGCCAACTGGATTCGATACGAAATCCAAGGATCACGCGTAGAGTCCCTCAGTGGAGCCTACGTCTCAGAACTACGAGCAAAAGCAGAAGTCAGATTCCCGTAGAATAGAGCTTGACACCAACCTCCCCGCGCGCGATCCTCAAGAACATGTCAGGCGAAATGGTATGCGTACACAGGGCGGCCACAGTCTCCGAAGCAGACATCGTCACCGCGTGGCTAGAAGAACAAGGCATCCCTGCATTCGTAAAAAACCGCCTCACCGCTGAAACCCTCCCCATCGAGACCCACCTAACTCGCCGAGGCGTAGAAGTCTGCGTCGCCGACGACGTAACCGCGGAACGAGCGAAATCGTTACTCAGCGAACACGACCAAAAAGTCGAAGAACTCCACCCCCCACCCGTCGACGACCTGCTCATGGACACAACATGCAACGAATGCAAAGCCGTCCTCTCCTTCCCGCTCTCCAGCGCAGGCTCAACCGAAGAATGCCCAAACTGCGGTGGCTACATCGACATTCCCGAAATGTAAGAGCCGTCGCGACCAGAGTACCCCCCACCCAAGCGACAGCACACGCACAATTGCAACACAACCACAACAGGATCATTGACGCAGCTTCAACTCCGCGACTATCATGACCATGTCGTCAAAAAGAATGCTCGAGTTCGCGTTCAAATGCGAAGGTTGCATGTTGTAGCGGTCGATCAAGTGAGTCTAAACGCCCCCCACATCATCGTCCAAAGCAAGACCACCCCCACCGGGACGCACTATCGATCGATACAACTCAACCAACCCGCCCGTCGAAACTGCCTTGATCTAACCACGATCGACGCCCTGATTGATACAGTCAGAGAGTCCGACGGTTCCCCATTACTTCTAGCGAGCGCCCCACCCGCCTTCTGCGCCGGACTCGATTTGAAAGAAATCCTCAAGACCGGGTCACCTGAAAAACACCTGCGAAAACTCGTTACCCTCCTCGTCGAATTCGCAAACCACCCCAAGGCAACCATCTGCTACGTCAAAGGACCAACCCGCGCAGGCGGCGTCGCACTCGCATGTTGCGCCGACCACGTAATCGCTCACACAAACGCAACCTTCATGATCCCCGGCGAGAGTGTCTACAAGCCAATGGCTTCTATCCTCACGCCTATTCTCGCGGCCACACAAAACCTCTCCCTCGAGAAACTAGACGTCCTGCCAGGCTGTCTCCTAGGCGCAGAATCAGCCAAATCGCTAGGCCTCATCGACGAAGTGCATGAAGATCAAGAAGACGTGACAACAGCGATCGACCGCGCGTTCCAAAAAGCGCCGTCATCCGACCCCCAACCCAACCCGATCACCCCGGCCGTTCTCCAAGAAGTAAACGCCCGATTCGAACGAGCAACAATACTCAGAGCCACCGCCCCACTTATCCAACACCTCCGCGAACGCTTCGGCAAACAAAACCAAGCCACCAAACAGTAATCCGAAATGTAACATCTCCATAATCCCAGTTTTGCAAAGAGGACATGCGGGGGACAGGAGGAGGGGATGCCCTATGAGGGACGGCGCGATACTTGAGTGTTACAACTCTCGGCATGAGCGCAGATTGGCCCAAACCCAATAGGGGCGAAATTCACCCGCAACCAAGAACAACGTCTGTCGCGCTCGATTCCGCATCAATTAACAAACGAAAACTACCCCCCAACACAAACAACATTCTTCGCACCACGAAAAAATAGCTGCCCCTCAGAAATCGCAGGCGTAGACATCAAGACCTCACCCATCGGATTCACAGACAGCACACCCTTCTTCGTTCCAACCGGAACAACATAAACATCCCCCTCCTCGCTAGACCAAAATACCTTCCCATCTGCCGCGACAGGCGATGCAGTAAACCCGGTGCGACCACTTCCGAGTCGCTGCTTGAAAATCTTCTTGCCCGTTTTCGCGTCGTAACACGCCTGAATCCCGTTATCTCGACAAGTAAACAGCTTGTCACCATACAACAGCGGCGTCTGCATATAGTTCCCGGTCCGCTGGTTACTCCACTGAACGTACCCGTTTGACGTTTCTTTCTCTCCGAGGCTCACATCACCGGTCGCGTTACTTCGCACGGCATAAATCGGATTCCCGCCGCCGTGTCCCGTCGTAAAGTAAAACAACTCGTCACCAACGATCGGCGTCGGCGTCGGAATATCCCCCGTCCCCGTCATCTTCCAAATCGATTCGCCGGTGTTCAGGTCATACCCGCCGATGTGATGATAACCGTTCAAGATAACTTGCGCCCGGCCTTTTCCTTCATAGATCGTCGGCGTTCCCCATGTCGGTACCTCATCTCGCGAGACTCGCCACAACTCTCTTCCGTCGTTGATACTAAGCGCTGCCACAAAAGAATTCTTCTGAACATCACACTGAACGATCACCTTATCTCGGTAGATCACCGGACTCGCCGAAAACTCCCACTGCGCCTCAGGAACTTTGTAGTACCCGCTATCAAGAACACCGAAGTCTTTCTTCCACAAAAGCTCGCCGTCCATCGTGTAACAGTAAAGCCCTTCCGATCCAAAAAACGCGACGACATGCTTCCCATCTGTCGCCGGCGTACAGTTCGCGTGCGTCGCCTTCGTATGACGCTTCACTTTCGGAACACCGTTAAACGCTTCCTTGTCCCAAAGAATCTTCCCGCTAGCTTTATCCAAACAGTAAACCCGGTAGCTATGGTTCGTGTCGTCCTCCACCGGCGCAATATTCCCGTAAAGACCGACCTTCAATTCAGGATCCTTCATCCCGCTAATTGCCGTCGTCACGAAAATCTTATCGCCCCAGATGATCGGCGATGAATGCCCAAGCCCAGGAATCGCCGTTTTCCACTTAATGTTCTCACCCGTCGTCGCGTCCCACTTCGTCGGCACCGCCCCGCGCGCAACCCCGCTCGCAAAAGCCCCCCGAAACTGAGGCCAATGAACCGTCGCCTTTCCGTTACCGGCTGACTCACGATCCTGCGCAACCGAAACCGAAGCACCAACAGTCAAAAAAACTATCAAAGACATGATCCAAGCACTTCGAACACAAGATTCCATCAGAACCTCTCCCATAAAGAAGAAAAACCACAAAACGTAGCCCAAATCAACGTTGGCAACGTTATTCCTTGCCCGTCGCATCGTCAATATACCCCATGCGGACTCACTAATGTCGACAGTCGCAACCTCCGATAACCACTTGGCAAGAGGTGCAAGAAAAAGGATCGAATCAGAATATGGCCTCTTGGCATAAATACTCCATGATCGCATCATTCGGCATCTTCGCATGCACGATTGCTTTCATCCAGTCAAAACCGAAACAAGCGACAGGTCCTTACATCGAGTACGACCCCCCAGAAGCGCCACCCCACTGGGTCGATCAAGTTACCCAGCAAACAAAAAAGGAACGCCCGAACATCCTCTTCGTCGTTTACGACGCCAGAAGACGTGACGATTTCTCATTCGGCCCTCACGCAAATACCAGAAATGACACCCCGTTCTTAAGCGAATTCAAAGACCACGCAGCCTATTTCCAAAACGCAGTCTCACCGGGCTGCTGGACCGTACCCGTCCACGCATCAATCTTCTCAGGACTCTCCGTACGCGACCTCGGAATCGATCTCTACCAGCCCGGTTACAACGTCTATCCGAAGACGTTCCTATCCCTGCCCGAGATCCTCCGACTCACCGGCTATCGAACAATCGCCTACGCCGACCATCCCTACTTCCTCGGCAACGACATGAACACATCGCTCATACGCGGCTTCAAATACTACAGCATCATCAGAGATTTCCGTCGCGGATTCGCAACACGAACAAACGTCGCATCTCGTGGAAACCACGCAGAAAAACAATACCCGTTGCAAGGAATCAAGAATCTTCCCTACCAATCAGTGCTCGCCGACATCGCCAGTTTCAACGCCGGAGACCTACGATTCGACCTTGAAACACAGGCAGACTACGACCCAACGACAGGCCTATATTTCCCGCACCTCTATTCACTCTATCAACAATCGGAATATTTCCAGAGACGGTACGGAGACGACTTCGACAGGAAGCTCTTCGCGAAAACAGACGACGACCCCTATTTCCTTTTCGTGAATCTGCATATGTGTCTCATCGCCGAGCCCGATCCCGGACTATGGTCAACCTGGGCAATCAAGACGCTCCTCATGAACGCCCAAGCGCAACAAACCACCGTCGAATCCTCGGCACAAGACCTGACCATTGAAAACCTGTTAGATCGAAACATAGATAGACTCGGTTTCACAAAACTCAGCTCGTCCGAATTGGGAATGAAAAAGAAAAGAACGCTCGTCAAGGAAGTCTTCGACAACAGATTCTACGACTGCAATTTCAGAGCCATATGGGAATACCTCGACCAAATGGCCCTCACCGAAAACACCGTAACCATCGTCGCTTCCGACCACGGAATGGGGCATTCAGAGCGAGGTGCAAAATATCACGCACACGGAGGAGCTAGACCCCACGAGACAATCGTACAAGTCCCGCTAATTATCCGATTCCCAAAGTCGTCCACCCTCGAACGTCTGCACCAAACGTACGAACAAACCGTTAGCCTAACCGACCTCTTCCAGACAATCGTAGAACTAGGCATCGGATCCGAACTCCTCTCAAGACCGATTCCGATAAGAGGAAAAAGTCTCGTTCATCGCATGATCGAGGGCGACTTCGAGTCAATGGTGTTCTCCGAATGCACCCTCAAACCAGATTCCTACGACACCTTCCCGCAACAAGCAGGCTACGCCCGCGCCATCTACGCCGACAACATGAAGATGATCCACGCTCCAGAAACATCCACTATTCCAAGTGATCTCGAATTCTTCGACCGAATCCCACACGACCCAACGACTAGAACGACACTCACAGAATTGTACGACCTGGCAAACGACCCCAACGAGACTACAAACCTGGCATTATCGAATCACCCCGCGCTCGCTAAAATGTTCAACCTATTCCAAACGATCCTCGTCGAGGCAGTCCGCGACGACCACCCCGACACACCAGAGTGGAACCTCGCCGAAACAGATACGCTCCGCGCGCTAGGATACGTCGAATAACGACGGGTTAATCCTCCCCAAAGGGCATCAGCCTCGCCGCACCACATCACCGGCGCGTGTATACTTTATTATGGAGGACACGCGCCCGGGGCAAGGCCACTCGCTGAAAATCGCCAGACCCCTCGATCGTGACCATGAAACAAACTGGCTCGCACCAGCTCGCTGGCGAACCCATCTTGAGAAAGAGAGGCACACCATGTCGTCACTTCGCAGCTTTCATCTGGTCTTCGTAGTGACCGTCATCATCGCCGCAGACATGTTTGGCGCATGGGGAGTCTGGACCTATTCCAATACCGGCGAATCATGGACCCTACCTGTAGGCCTACTAAGCTTCGCAGCCGGTCTCGCCTTCGTCGCCTACGCCCTGTGGTTCGTAAGAAAACTCGACACCAACCACATCGAGTAACCAGACCAACACAGCCCGCAATTGAAACGTACTTTCCAAGTCGCTATTCCCGACCAATCGGGTAACAACCCAAGTCCAAGCCAACAACCTCGGCGCGACCGCGCCGTCAAGAAACATCAACCAGTCAGACGACCTCCCCAGTCTCATCAATGGTCGTCACGATCGATATCGTATCACCGCAAACCTAGTCAACAGCATCAAGCGTAACCCAACCGGAATCGTAGCAATCGGAATCCCAACCAGCGGAATCAGTGCGACCAAATCCACCTCAATCAACGTGTTCCCACCGAAAACCTCGACCGTCCGCTCCGAGTCAAACGTGACCCCCTCGGGCGGAGCGATATGAACCAACCCATTCTCATTACGATCCGCCGTCGTACTCTCGATGTTCTCGCCAGTAACGGTTCCCTGACTACCGCAAGCACCAATCACAACTTGCTAACTCTTCAAATAAGCAACCGCAACATCCGTATCCCCATCCATCGCCAGCGTCAGCTTCCGCCCCCCCGCAACGGTAGGAACATGAATCACCCGCACAGCCCTCTCAAACTCAGCATCGCCCGGCACAATCTCACTCATCATATTCGCCGACTGCATCAAAAACGCTTCGTTAAACTGATTCTCCGCATCGTCAGGATACAGAGGCAAGTAATTAATCCCCGCTTCGACCAAGTCTTGAAAGAAGTGAGTACCAAAAGAAACCTCAGGCGAAAATCCATCCCTGATCCGAGCAACTTCGATCAGAACCCGGCACCGATTGATGTCCGCGTACCGCACCGGCACACCTAGAAGAATATCAACGCTCCCCCACCGACCCGGACCGATCAACACAAAAGACTTCGCCGGCAGCTTATGATTAATCCGCCCAATCGTCCGAGCAACCTCCGTCCGCTGTTCCCGCGTCTCAAGCTCGTCATAAACACCCGGCGGAACATAAACGATATACTCAAGTCCCTCAATCAAATCAGTCCGAACAAACTTGTGCGCATCGAACACAACATCCGCAGCAGGAATCCCTTCAGGAATCTTCACCGGACCGCGCTCAGCCGACTGCGACAATGTGCGACACTGAACAACGTAGAACTTCTCCCCGTCGCAGGCGAACTCCATATCAACAGGCCCGCCATACTCCGGCTCAAGTCGCTTCAACAAGCTCTGAACCCGAGCAACAAAAGGCGTATCCCGCAGCAACTTATCGAACGTAACGCAAAACTGCGATGGCTCACCATCCACCAAGATGCTCGTCGGAGTATAGAGCTCACCATCCTTATGTATTGAAACGATCTTATCCAACATCGGAAACTGAGTCCCCGACGAGAACAGCTCG
>JAJDDZ010000325.1 GCA_029260025.1 Phycisphaerae bacterium
GATATACCCTCCTGGATGTTGCTGGTCTGCGGTTTGCTTCTGTTCGTCGGGATGGCTAGTAAGAACGCCGAACGCGTGACAAAAGCGGCCGTCGCAGCGGGAAGTATGGGAGACCACGTTGCTCTTTGGGCTCCCAACTGGTGCGTCAACGTTGCACGAAAGCTCCTGACGTGGCGAGGGAAGGAACCGGCGCTGGCCCCTCGAGCCGATTTCACCCCGGCCGGCAAGACAATGCACTTCGACGCCATGCGAGCGTCGGTCATCATGGCGGTGTCAGCCAGTGTCATTGCGACGGCAAGTAGCTTGGGGTTGCCGGTTTCGACGACCTACGTTACGTTTGCTGCGGTCGTTGCGACTGGTCTTGCCGATCGAATTTTCCAGCGCGGGGATGCTGAGTTGAAACTCGGGCGAACGATCTGGGTCGTGACGAGTTGGTTCCTTTCTGCTGTCATTGCGGCGGCGGCTACGTTCTGCGTCGCGAGCGTTGTTGGACGACTCCAAATCGCGGGGATTGCGGGCTGCCTGTTCGTAAATATAATCCTTCGTCACCTATTGAAGAAACGCGCCGACGTACAGATGCAACGCGTTGAAGAAGAAGCCTACGAACGCGTTCACCCGGAACAATTCGCGACCGAAGACGAATAACGAACCGTCGTCTCTTCGATTTTCATTTTCTATCGATCGTTGGCAGCGAGGAAATGTAATCGCTGAATCTGCGCATAGCCTCTTCGATGTTCTCGATTGAATTTGCGTAGGAGATGCGAACATACCCTTCACCGCCAGGGCCAAAGTCAACTCCTGGCGTGATGGCTACCCCTATTTTTTCTAATACCTCGAACGCGAATTTGTAGACATCGTTCGTGTATTGCGCAACGTTTACAAAGACGTAAAACGCTCCAATCGGTTCGGTGAGGACTGATAAGCCCATCTCTGCCAGTCGCAGAAGCACAAGGCGCCGCCTCTTGTCGTACTCGGTGATCATCTTCGCGACGTCGTCGGTCGATTCTTCCAGAGCAGCGATTGCTGCGAACTGGGGGTAGTCAGGCGGGGAGATGAATAAGTTTTGCTGGAGCTTTTGTATTGGGCGCACTAAGTACTCCGGAACGATCGCGTAACCCAGACGCCATCCGGTCATGGCGAAGAGCTTCGAAAATCCGCTGACGACGACTGCTTTGTCTGTAATTTCCAGGATCGAGCTCGCTCGGCCTTTATAGACTAATCCGTGATAGACCTCGTCCGAAACAATTGTTGCGCGACCTTCAACTGCTTCTACGAGTTCTTGCATGCGCTTGGGCGTAGTCAACGTGCCGGTTGGATTCGCTGGCGAATTTAATACCAACGATCGCGTTCTATCGGTGATTGCGTCGCGGACGACATTCGGGTCGTATTGAAACCCGTCCGTCTCGCGGACTTGAGTCCGGATCGGGACGCCTTCAAAGGCTGTAATGAAATTCGGATAACACGCGTAGTGCGGGTCCGTTAGAATCACTTCTGAACCGGGGTCGAGCGTCGCTGCAAAGGCTAGGAGCATTGCTCCGGAACTTCCCATGGTTACGACGACGCGGTCGGGTGATACGTCTAATCCGTATTGTCGTTTTTGCCAAGCTGAGATTGCTTCTCGTAGTTCGGGGTGACCTAGGGAGTGGGTGTAGTGGGTTCTGCCTTCTCGCAGTGCTTTGATACCAGCTTCGATCGCCATTGGGGGCGAGTCGAAGTCTGGTTCGCCTACTTCTAGATGTATGACCGAGCGTCCTTCGCGCTCCATCGCGGACGCTTTTTCGAGAACCTCCATTGCTAAGAATGGGGGCATGTCGGTCGCTCGTTTGCTGATTTTGTTCTGCGCCACCGTTTGGTACTCCGTAATACTCGCGAGCATTGTAGCGGCGCTCGGCGATGGGCGACAGCGTTGCCGAGAGCGTGCGGTTGGTCTATCGTTTGACATTGGAACGTAAACTAAACGGAGGTACTCCATTGCGCATTGCCTTGCTTGAACCTTATTACGGTGGATCCCATCGGACGTTTTGTGATGCGATCGTTAAGCATAGTTGCCACGATGTGACATTGGTTACGATGCCGGCGCGGAAATGGAAGTGGCGGATGCGCGGGGCAGCGATGTGGTTTGCGTACGAGGATACGTCTTGGTTTGAGACTCGGCCTGATGTTATTCTTTGTAACGACATGCTAAGCGTCTGCGACCTTCGGGCGCTCTTGCCTGCTTCGATGCGAGGCGTTTTAATTGTCTGCTATTTTCATGAGAATCAGCTGAGCTATCCGATTCCTGATGATCAGGTTCGTGATTTTCAGTATGGGATGACGAATATCACTTCTGCGCTTTCGGCTGATGCTGTTTGGTTTAACTCTCGTTTTCATCTTGAGGACTTCGTTGCGGCTGCTGGGGGGCTTTTGGGGAAGATGCCCGATTTCGTTCCGTCTGGGGTGTGCGAAGCGATTCGGGCGAAGTCGCGGGTGCTCTATCCGCCTGTTGAAATGCCCCCTCTTGGCGCTTGTCGCGAAGCGGGTCAGCCATTGACGATTTTGTGGCCTCACCGTTGGGAGTTTGATAAGAATCCCGAACCGTTCTTTGCAGCGGTAATCCAGCTGGCGAAGGAGGGTCTTCCGTTTCGGTTGGTTGTTCTTGGCGAGCAGTTTCGTACTGCGCCACGGGTTTTTGAAGATTCCTGGGGCGCTCTTTCTGAGCATATTCATCATGCCGGGTATGTTGAGAGTCGTGAGGCCTACCTTGAGAAGCTGGGGTCGTGCGACGTTGTTGTGAGTACGGCGATTCAGGAGAATTTTGGGATTGCTGCTGTCGAGGCAATGGTCGCGGGGTGTCAGCCGCTTTTTCCCGATCGACTTGCTTATGCGGAGCTTTTGCCCGGGGCGATTGCTTCGCGGTGTCTTTATGCACGGGACGATGACCTTGTTGGGGCGCTTCGTGATTTGATTTCTGGGGATGGGCTTCTTGATTCTGAGGCACTTTCGGGATTGCGGGATTCTGTTTTTGACCGGTTCGGGGCTGAGCGCGGTTTTTTTGCGATTGATGTGGCGGTTGGGTAAACGCCAGATAGTGGTAACTTCGAAACGTCCACCCTTCGATGAAGGGCGCATTGGGTTTGAGTGGGTTGAGATGGGTTTGTTTTGAGGCGAATCTTTGATTGGGAGGCGTGAGGGGGATAAATGGGTTTGTTTGTAGGTTTTGTTGTTTCAGAGTTTCCATGTTCGTGCCAA
>JAJDDZ010000326.1 GCA_029260025.1 Phycisphaerae bacterium
GTGGTAGGACTTGGCTGATGACAAACGCATGCGAGACAAATGGCCACCCCGCCGAGAAGCGGCAGACCCCATCCCAGCGTTCGTCTCTTTGTCGTAACTTCGCCCATGATCCTATCCTAACTCCGCCCCCGTCACGTTGCCAATCACGCCCCCTTCTAGTACCGTGCAGCCTGCGTTTAGATGCAAGAATGGTCGCTCATAACATGAAAAAAACCCAACCAATCCGCTCAACCACGATCCTCTCCGTGCGTCGTGGCGAAGACGTCGCCATCGGCGGCGACGGGCAAGTCTCGCTCGGCGATACCGCGATCAAGCACGATGCCAAGAAGATTCGCCCGCTGATGGACGGTAAGGTCCAGTGCGGTTTCGCAGGGTCCGCAGCAGACGCCTTCGCCCTGCTCGAGCGCTTCGAAGCGAAACTAGACCAATACAAAGGCAACGTGCGAAGAGCCGCGATTGAGTTAGCCAAAGAGTGGCGAACCGACCGCGCCCTACGACGCCTGGAGTCGCTCCTCGTTGCCGTGTCCAAAGACGCAACCCTCATGATCGGCGGTTCCGGCGACGTCATCGAACCAACCGACGGCGTCATCGGAATCGGATCCGGCGGAATGTACGCAGCCGCAGCAGCCAAAGCGCTCCTTCAAAATACCGAGTTGTCCCCAAGAGACGTCGTAGAAAGATCGCTACACATCGCCGGCGACATCTGCGTTTATACCAACCGAGAGATCACCGTAGAAACCGTGAAGTAGATAGTCGCGCCGAACAACAATTTCCGGCGAGAAAAACATGCAGGAACTCACCCCAAAACAAATCGTCACCGAACTCGATAGATACATTGTCGGACAAGACGCCGCCAAACGGGCAGCCGCCGTCGCGCTGCGCAACCGATGGCGACGACGTCAGCTTCCCGAAGAAATCGGTGCAGAAGTCGGGCCCGCCAACATGATTCTCATCGGTCGGACGGGCGTCGGTAAAACCGAAATCGCCAGGCGACTAGCCAATCTGGTCAACGCGCCGTTTCTTAAAGTCGAAGCAACAAAGTACACCGAGGTCGGATATCACGGTCGCGACGTAGAGAGCATTGTCCGCGACTTAGTCGAACTCGCGATTCGGATCGTACGGGACGAACAGACCAAAGTCGTGGAAGAAGAGGCCAAACGACTCACCGAAGAGCGCCTCATCGATTCCCTACTTCCGTCTGCCCCGGCAGACCCAAACGCACAACCAGGCGACCAGGACATTGCCGAGCGCCGTCACCGAAGTCGTGAAAAAATACGGACCCAACTTCAAGCGGGGTCGCTCGAAGACAGCGTTGTCGATCTAACGATCGAAAGCAAATCGGTCCCTATCGGCGTCATGGCTTCGTTCGGTATGGATCAGGTCGATTCGGACACGCAAAGCTTTCTCGAAAAGCTCGTCCCGGCGCAGTCCAAGACACGATCAGTCCCCGTCTCCGAAGCGCGAAAGATTCTCTTTGAGGAACAATGCGAATCCCTTATCGATAGAGAGAAAGTCGCTGAGATGGCATTGCGCCGCACAGAAGACAGCGGGATCATCTTCCTCGACGAAATTGACAAGCTCGCAACTTCTGACAAGGCGCATGGCCCAGACATCTCAAGGCAGGGCGTACAGCGCGATTTGCTCCCGATCATCGAGGGGTGTTCGGTAACCACCAAGCACGGCACACTTCGCACCGACCATATTTTGTTCATAGCGGCTGGTGCGTTTCACGGCAGTAAGCCAAGCGACCTCATGCCCGAGTTGCAAGGCCGACTCCCGATCCGCGTCGAGCTAGAGGATCTAACACAGGCAGACTTCGTTCGAATCTTGGGCGAACCAAAAAACGCACTAACCAAACAGCAGGTCGCGCTTCTTGCAACAGAAGGTGTGCTCATCGAATTCACCGACGACGCCATCGAAGAACTCGCTGCGGTAGCCTGCAAGCTAAACGATTCCCTCGACAACATCGGTGCACGCCGTCTCATGACCGTCATGGAAAAGCTTATGGAGGAATTGAGCTTCAACGCCCCCGACCGCCGAGGCGATTCGGTCCGAATCGACGCGACTTTTGTCAAAGACCGACTATCCGAAATCAGCGAAGATTCGGACCTGAGTCGATTCATCCTGTAACCTGGGTTGTTTGAGTGCTCAGGGGGCATAATGCCGCATATTATCGGACCTAGTTTTGAGTAGTCAGCGGATCTCCTCCGCGACCGCACCAGCGGTTCCTGAAACGCCGATCAAGCTCGCCTCTGGTCAACTCGCGACCGATGGGATACCATGGCCTGTCTACCGTAGCACCAAAGGGGTATGCGGTGGGGTGCCCATTGATTCGATGACACCCGGTTTTGTAGGTTAATGGAACGCTAGAAACGTACGATTGGAGATTTCGTGGTAAAGGTCAGACCTCGCGGTAACGAGTCGGTTCAGCAGATGCTCAAACGTTTTAAGCGTCTTTGCCAGCGCGAAGGATTGATCCGAGACATGAAGCGCCACAGCTACTACGAAAAACCATCCGAGCGCAAGCGTCGTCAGTCGCGCAAGGCGGCTAGACCAAAGATCGAAGTGGGTGCGGCTCCCGCCGGCAGATCGTCACGATAGCGATCCGAAAGATTTGGTATTCACGCCGGGCGACTTCTTCTGTCGCCCGGTTTTTTCATGCGCACACCGAACTTCGGCTATCATTCCCTTTGCCCGTGACGCACAAGCCCCTCGCCCGTATAGTGTGCCCCCGGCAACAAGGGACTAGCCCAAAGGAGCGACGATGATTGATCAAAAAGTGGCGTTGATTACTGGCGGATCGCGCGGAATCGGCAGAGCGATCGCGCTAGAAGTCGCGCGGGCTGGCTACGCCGTAATGATCAACTTCAACGAAAACCTCGGCGCAGCAGAGAGCACTCGCAACGAAATCGAAGAACTCGAAGCAACCGTAGACATCTGCCAAGCAGACGTTTCCGCATCATCTCATCGCGACTTGCTCGTTGACTACACACTGGAGAAGTTTGGGCGCATCGACCTCCTCGTAAACAGCGCCGGAATCGGTCCCTCCATCAGAAAGGACATCCTTGAAACCGACATCGATTCCTTCAACAAGGTCCTTTCGACAAACCTTCGCGCGCCGTACTTTCTTACGCAACGCGTCGCCAATGAAATGATCGCCTCGATCAAGGACAAAACGATCGACGGTGGGGCGATCATCAACATCGCGTCGCTACGATCGTACACCGCCGCCAAGAACTACGGTGAATACTGCATAAGCAAGGCAGGACTCAGCATGGTCACCAAGCTCTTCGCGGTCCGCCTCGCCGAGTTCGGAATTAACGTCTACGAAGTAAGACCCGGGATTATCGAAACAGACATGACCTCCAGCGACGAAGTCCGCGACCACTACAACGCCAAACTCGCCAAGGGCATGGCCCCGATCAATCGCTGGGGCAAGCCCGAAGAGGTCGCCGCCGCTGTCGGCGCGATCGCCCGCGGTTCGTTCCCGTTTAGCACCGGTTCGGTCTTCGATGTTGACGGCGGCTGGCACTTGCGAGAACTCTAACCGGCATGTCCTTCCCCAGAAGCAACAATCCACGACCCGGACGCCTCGAGTTCCGCATCGGCGGCGATCCACCGCCCGGCGCTGTTTCTCCCTGGGTACACCTGCGTTCTGTCACGTTTCATCCTTTCATCTTCTCAAAAATGCTCCGTAGCGCCGACAGGAATGCAAAACCCGGCGACGTTGTCAACGTCTATGATAAACGCGGCGAGCTGTTCGGTAGGGGGTTGTACAATCCCAATTCGCAGATCGCCCTTCGAATGCTAGCCCACGGCGATACCCCAATCGACGAGAATTTCTGGCGAGCCAAAATTCAAAGCGCGCTCGAGCTCAGAAACGCCCTCCAACTTGCTGATTCATCCGACGCCTACCGACTCATTCACGCCGAGGCGGACGGGTTAAGCGGGTTAATCGTCGAGCGCTATGCGGATTGTCTGGTGTTTGAAGTTTTTTCGCTGGGCATGTTTCAACGAGCGGAAATGCTAGGCAAACTGATCGCCGAGTCGATGGGACCGGCGACCGCGATGGATAGACCCGACCAAACTTCTGGCGCATGGCGGGTCTACGTTCGGGCGGACGACAACGTCGAACGACAGGAACATTTCCAGGTCGACGCCTCCGCCCAGGCACAGATCGGCTCACTCACAATCAAAGAGCACGGCGTTCGCTATCGCGTCAACGTAGCGGGAGGTCACAAGACGGGCTTTTTCTGTGACCAGCGAGATAGTCGAAAGCGCTTCGCCTCCTACTGTCGCGGCGCGAGCGTTCTGGACGTTTGTTGTTACACCGGTGGGTTTAGCCTCTGCGCCAAGCTCCTCGGCGCCGCCAAGAACGTCACCGCTATCGACATCGACGAAAAAGCACTCGTCATCGCCAAGGAAAACGCGAACCTGAACCAAGCACGCATCCAGTTCGCCCAGGCAGACGCCTTCGCGTACTTGCGTCAGATGGTCGAAAACGTCAGATCGTTTGACCGCGTCATTTTAGACCCGCCCAAGTTCGCCACCTCGCGCGACGAGTTGGAAAAAGCGCTCCACAAGTACCAAGACCTAAACGCACTGGCGCTCCAAGTCGTAAGACCCGGCGGTTTGCTGTTAACATGCTCGTGCAGCGGATTAGTCTCTGCGGAAGACTTCGCCAACGTCGTCCACCGCGCAGCCAGTCACCAGCGGCGACCCATTCAATTGCTCGACGCCTCCGGCGCATCCCCCGACCATCCGGTCGATCCCAATTGCCCCGAATCGCTCTATCTAAAAACGCTAACGCTCCGAGTCGGCGAAAAGCGCCCGTAATTCCCCAAGGCAGGCTAGAACCACCTTCGCAGCCGCGGTACACTCTCTCAAAACGAAGGGGAGACGCGTGGTCAATCGACAACCAGCCATCCGACAGCACTGTAGGGTGCATCTTGATGCACCTTCTTGATCGGCAGATGTCTTTGCGAGCGATGTAGCACACCTTCTTGAAAGAGGAAGAAATGCCAGCGTACATTCGTTGGAAAGAAACCGGTTCGACCTATTTCTTCACAGTCGTAACCGCTCATCGAAAGCCGCTCTTTCGCAATGATACAAATCGAAGAATGCCTGGCATGGCATTTCGCCAAGTTAGAAGAAAGATGTCCTTTACCATCGATGCCGTTGTTCTTCTCCCCGATCATCTTCACATACTCCTAACCCCGCAAGGAGCTACCGATTACTCGGCGCTTTGGCGGTTGATTAAGACGAACTTCACCCGTTCTCTGAAGCATGACGGCAGACAGGAAGCTGCCTCGCTTCATGGTCGCCGACCGGGCGAGGCCGGCGTTTGGCAGCGGCGATATTGGGAGCACCTGATTCGCGACGAAGAAGATTGGCGCCAGCATCTTGATTATATCCATCTCAATCCCGTGAAGCACGGTTTGGCTGAGACCCCGTCCGATTGGGCGTGGTCGAGTTTTCGAAGGTACGTTCGCAAAGGTCTTCTTGATCCCCATTGGCCTGGAAGATCGACCGTTGTTCTCCCGGAGGTTGTCGAGTGACTAGATGCGAGGGAAGATGGGCGTTCTGTCAAATAGGTGCATCAAGATGCACCCTACAAGAGCTAACCCTTCGCGTAGGCGCAAAGCGTCCGTAGCGGATCGAAGTCAGGGTAGAAGAACCCTTCGAGCTACGGTACACTCTCTCAAAAGGGAGGGGACCACGTGGCCAATCGACAACCAGACATCCGAAAGCTCGCACAGCGGCAACGCTGGCTCATCTGGTTAGTGCTGATCTCGATGCTGACTCAGTTTTCGCCGCTTCTTCCGTGGGGACAGTTTCACTTTGCACTTCTAGTCGTCGCCGGCGCGTTGCAGATACTCTGCTACGTTTCGATGGTCGTCGGGGTGATTCTCTTACTCACCGCCCGTGACACGCATCCGATTTGGATCATTCTCAACGCGCTGCTGATGATCGCGCCGTGTGCCAACATGCTTACCTTGATTCTCGTAAATTCAATGGTCACGCGTACTCTCAAGAAGTCCGGTCTGCGTGTAGGTTTGATGGGCGTCGACCCAGACGAGGTCGAGCGCATCCTTAACCCCGACCTCTGCAAGACCTGCGGCTACAATCTAACCGGCAATCAATCAGGCACCTGCCCAGAATGCGGAACGGAGGTAGACCGTGCGAGTTCGCAAGTGGGTTAGTGGAATCCTCGTCTTGATGTTTTTTTCGACCGCCGCGCTGTGGGCCGCGAGTTATATGCGGTTCTACTATCGCATGCCCAGCGCGCTCTTCTACGCACAGACGGGTGGCGTTCAAATCCAGCTAGTCTCAACGCCCTGGGAGCAAAACCCAGACTCAGTAGCCTATCGACGAGGCTGGACCCACACAGGATACCGTGGCCTCACAACCCGCTGGTGGCCTTCACATAGACGAGGAGCCGGCTTCTCCCTGACGTACATCCCTCTCTGGATACCCACGGTCCTCTTCGCAGGTACGTTCGTATATGTGTATCGCCCCTATCGCCGGTACAAACACCGAAAGCGCCATGGCCTCTGCTTATCCTGCGGCTACAACCTAACCGGCAACGAGTCCGGCACGTGTCCAGAGTGCGGTACTGGAGTCGAGCCATAACACAAACAAGATCATCGTCGAGAAACGATACCGTGAGAAGTGCTCGCCCCGTGTGGGTCGTCGTCGCGCTCACCATGCTTGCCTTTGTTGCGACCGCGGGGGTCGTGTTGCCCCTAGTTCTTGTTGCATTTGCGGTACTATTCAACTGGATGTTGCCCAGTGGCGCCCCTGCGTTCCTCGATTTCATCGCCGTTGTGGTTGTATTGGGTATAGCGATTATCCCTGCCCGCCTTGTCAATTTGCAGCTTCGCGGAAGCCGCCGCTGTGTAGCTCGCTCATGCCTCATGTGTGGAGTTTCGTCGCACCAGTCCCAGTACGAGTTTTTCTGCCCGCACTGCGGAGAGGTCGTTGTCCGAGGGGCACGCCTACTGCGTCCAGGAGACTGGTGGACTGGTATTTGGAACGCTGCTTTGTTGTGGGTAGTCTTATTGGCTCTGATGCCCATGCTTGGCGGAATTCTGGGTTTGAGATTTCTGTTCTTCAATCCAATCGTGAACGCTGGGGGAGCGTTGTTCATAAGTATGCTGAACGCGGTCCTATTCTATCGAGGGCGAACGAGTCAGAGGAAAGCAGAACTAGAAGCTCAACGCGTCACCAACGGGACTCACTGCCCCTGTGGCTACAACCTAACGGGCAACGAATCCGGCGCATGTCCGGAATGCGGAATTTCAACTACCAACCCCGAAGACGACTAACTCAACTCACCAGCCCCAACGACCGATAGTCACCATACCTGCCTGCCCGGTCGGGGGACTTTTTTCAATGGCTGGAGAGACAATATGACCACAACAATGACCGACCCACAAAAGTCCAAGAAGATCCTAGACAGCATCGAAGCCCGCGATACCTCATCCATGGGCTACGAAGCCAAGCTCCGTCACAAAGAGCGAATCGAAGAAGCTCGATACACCCATCAACAGGCGATCATCGCTGACTGCTCCGATCAACCCGCGGCTAATCCCACAGCCTAGCGCCGACGAAAATCACAACCGCAGCGCCTTCCGCGCTCATCGCCATAACTTCCGTCACAAGCCACCACCAAAACCACGATAGCCCTGCTACGCCCATTTCACAGCGATCGCACCAATCAAAACAGGTTGGCAGAGACGCCGTCTTTGGCATATACTCCGGTTGTCGTCACATGGCAGGAGGCTTACCGGGAAAGGGGATCTCGGGCGTTCAGGGAGGACATATGCGACGCATCGCGATCATCAATCAAAAGGGCGGCGTCGGAAAAACAACAACGACCGCCAACCTCGGCGCAGCGTTCGCCCGCGCGGGTAAGCGCGTTCTCCTCGTCGATCTCGATCCACAAGGCCACCTCGCCCTGCACTTTGGTCACGAAGTGTCGCAGGAGCAATCGAGCATCTACGACGTCCTCACCGCGTCCACCCCAATCGCCGACGCGATCGTCAATCTCCGAAAGAACATCACAATTGTCCCGGCCGACATAGACCTCGCCGGAGCGGAAGCAGAGTTAGTGACCGTCATGGGCCGCGAAGTTCTCTTGCGCGAAGCGATCGACGCCTACGGCGGAAACGACGACGTCATGCTGATCGACTGCCCGCCGTCACTCGGCGTGCTAACGATCAACGCCCTGGTTTCCTGTGACGAAGTCGTCATCCCGCTTCAAGCCCACTTCTTCGGTCTGCAAGGACTCGGCAAGCTCCTTGAAACTGTCATGCTTGTAAAGCAGCGAATCAACCCCAAGCTTCGCGTGACCGGTATTGTCTTGTGCATGCACGAGGCGTCCACTCGTCTCGCGACCGAGGTCACCGAAGACATCAGCAAGTTCCTCGACGGCGCACGCGGGACTGACGCCCCCTGGTCCGATGCCAAACTCTTCGAAACAACCATCAGACGAAACATCAAGCTCGCAGAGTCATCCAGTTTCGGTCAGACGGTGTTTGACTACGCACCCAAGAGCAACGGCGCACTCGACTACGCCAACCTGGCCGCAGAAATTTTCGAAGACATCGAAAAACCAGCATCCCAAGCGACACCTGCGCCAACCACAACTCCAGTCGAAACAAAACCCAATCAAGCCGTCGCGCAAGCACCCGTAAACGGGAAAGTTCCAACACCCACCCCATTGGTCAAGAAAAAACCAAAACCAAAGTCGACCTCAACCACTAGGCACGCGGCAAAAGGAGCAGGCGGTCGCTTCGTAAAAAGGGAAGAAACAACCCGGCCACCCGCATCAACCGAAGTCGCGATAGCGCCAGCAACGACGTCTAAAACCGCGGCTCCCAAGCCAGCATCGCAGGCAGTCCCAACGCCCCCAAGCATCGCAACCCCGACCACAACCCCGACCCCCGTTCCGTCAACATCAATCGTATGACCTCGCCACTGCATCAACATCGCCCATCGCGCAGCGTCCGCACCGCGATATGGATCATTTATTGGATCATCCTCTGCACGCTCACCCACATGCCCGTCATGCGCGGCGTAAAGCTACCCGACAATTCCGACAAGGTCGTTCACTTCACCTTGTTCTTCCTCCTCGCCTTCATCGGCGGCTGGCGATACCGTACCAAACCAACAGCCCGTATAAGCGGGTTATTCGTCTGGACTGCAATCTACATTGCCTACGCGGGACTTGACGAATGGCTTCAGCAGTTCGTCAACCGGAGCACCAACCTCGACGACTTCTGGGCCAACCTCGCCGGCATCGTCGTCGCCACATGTGCCGTCTTCGCGTTCCAACGACCAATCCCAATATCGGACCCACCCCCAAGAGGTTAATATCGCCGTTTTGCGTGTAACGGGGCGGCAACTTACATCCCCTAACGTTCGTCCTCTCCTCTCAGCGCACGCAGGGGATATACTATTGGTATAGGAGTGCGTTCGTCGCACCCCCTAAAGGGTACAGTTCCGCTCAGTGCGTCGGCGCAAGCGAAATAAAACAGGGATTGGGTCGATGGGAAGAAAACGAACAGTCGTAGTTGTCGAAGATGAAGACGCAATCAGGCGCGCAGTGCTCGACGCACTCCGCATCACCGGGTACGAAGTTATCGAAGCAGCAGACGGCGCAGCCGGTCTAGAAGCAGCCCGTCGCGCAGGCGTCGATCTCGTCTTGCTGGACTTACTTCTACCGAAGATGGACGGGTTCACCGTTCTGGAACAACTACGCGTCTCACATCCAGCGCTCCCCGTAATCATCCTGACCGCTCGAGGCAGCGAGGACGATCGCGTGCGCGGACTAAAAATTGGCGCAGATGACTACGTCGTAAAACCATTCTCCGCGCGTGAGTTACTAGCCCGCGTTGAGGCTGTTCTGCGAAGGAGTCCAGAACGTCCCACCCCCGTTGTCAGAATCGTTGCCGGCGAGGTAGCCGTCGATTGCGCTCGAAGAGAGGTCATCCGACCAGACGGCGAACGCGTCGCTCTGTCGGAAATGGAGGCGGACATCCTTCAACGTCTCGCCGCCCACGCAGGACGTGCGGTCTCGCGCGAGGAACTCCTCTCAGCCGTTTGGGGCCTAAAAGACGGCACCGTCGAGACGCGCGCCATCGACATGCACATTACTCGACTCAGACAAAAGCTAAGCAACGGACAAAACGGCGCCGACATCGAATGGATCGTCACCGTTCGCGGCAAGGGTTACATGCTGGGCACAGACTTGCAGCTCACAAAAGAGGAATCCTAAAACATCCGGGATTAGCGCATGACCAGCTCCAACAAGAGCATGGTTACAGCCATCGCACCATTCGTCCTCATCGCGGTCACGCTGGTGAGCGGGTTGGCATGGGCGACAGCTTCAACCTATCAGCTCGCAAAGAAAAATGTCAGCGACGAGCATCGCGTGCGTCTCGACGTCGCACTCAGGAGGATCGAGAGTCGTGTACTAGGCGTGATCAATTCCGAGGCAGCCCGTCCATACACCGACTACGCTCATCGCTATGAAGCCCAGCCCGATGTCGTCATGGTCGATCGCAGAACGCTGCACCCAGACCGCGCGACAGTCGGTTTACCATCACCACTCGCCAAATCGGACCCTCCGTATCATTGGATAGACTTGCACTTCCAAATCGATACCAGTGGCGCTCTCAGCTCACCGCAGATCCCCGACGTCTCCCTCGCTTGGCCCATCGATCGATCAGGTTTCTCCCGCGATGCCGTCAACCACGCAACCACAACATGGGAATGGCTCGAAAAAACATTGCACAAGACCGACATGGCCGCAGAGCTGGTAGCTTCATTCGCAAGGTGTGACGCCGCAACCGCAGCGATTCCCGACGCAACCTCGTCAATGGACATGACCCGAACTGAAGCGGCGAAATACCAGGGAAAAACTGCCGGAGATGCACCCGTACCCACTTCACTTCGCGATGAGCAGCGGAGATTTCTTCCACCAGAGGAATGCATCGAACCTGTCGCGGAGAGGTCCAACCAGCCCGGAGACGGTGGAAGGAATTTCAGCGTATTCACGAACTTGGGACAAGACGCCGAAGAGGGACCAGTAAACATTTCACTCGGAATGTTTGCACCACCGTTTTGGATCGCCGGCGGCCCCTCTGACCGACCCAAGCTCGTCTTCGTGCGAGAGGTCTACGCGGACTCGCAGGTTTACTATCAAGGATTCGTCGCCGACTGGGAGCGCTTCAAACCAGACCTCGTCGCAGAAGCTGCCGTCATATTTCCCGAGGCAGACTTAGTCCCAATAGAGAACGGAGCAATAATCGAACCAGACCTCAACCATGTACGACTTCGACAAGTACCAGCCGTGTTGAAAGTCGCCGGAATGCCCGGCGGGCTCGCCGCAACGGCGTGGCGATCGATCCAAAGTCAGGTCTATCTTTTCTGGGGGGCAGCAGGCGCAATTCTTGTCGTCGCTGCCTGGGGCGTCTGGACGCTCATCGCACTCGCCGATCGCCGCATGCAGTTTGCCTACGCAGTCACTCACGAACTAAGAACACCGCTAACGACATTCCGCCTTTACTCGGATATGCTCGCTGCCGGTCTAGTCCCCGAATCCGCAAAACCCGAATACCTCGACACACTCAACACCGAGTCAATCCGTCTTGCAACACTCGTCGAGTCAGTCCTAGAGTACGCCCGCTTAGAAAACCAAAAAGTCAGACTCCACCTCTCAAACACAGACGGCCCCTCCCTGCTAAAGTCTGTCGGAGAAATGCTTGAGCTCCGATGTCGCGAAAACTGCGTTGAGCCAAAACTGCTAAACCACGTCGCCAACGGAATGCCTATGCGAACCGACATCAACTTGGTCAACCAGATCGCGGGCGTACTGGTCAACAATGCTGTCCGTCATGCACGCGGTGAAGAGTCCGCCTTGGTCTTGGTAGAGCTGGCGGTCGACGGAGGAAGAATCCATCTCGACGTCGCGGACTCAGGCCCAGGGATCGCAGCCTCCGACGCACGGCACATTTTCAAACCATTCCGCCGCGGCAGCGACGCAGACACCTCAGCCCGCGGCGGCGTAGGCTTAGGTCTCGCCCTCGCAAAGAACTGGGCACAATTACTCGGCGGACGCCTCGAGTTAGCTTCCAGACACCATCCCACCCTAAACGGCGCTCATTTTCGCTTGACCATCCCCACAGAACCCCCTGGGGAGGTCTAATCGCTCAAGGTGTCGCTCTGCATCGTCGGTTCGCCCATCGAATCGTTGACGATCACCCCGACCTACCCCTACCATGCCCCGTTTTGAGGCACGCTTCGGACGGTATCGCATCGGGCCAAGGGAAGAGATCGAATGTCGAGTAAACTAGCGAACATAGTCCACGCCTTCGCAGGAAAGAGAATCCTACTCGTCGGCGATCTCATCCTGGACAGATACGTCTACGGCGACGCAGAAAGAATCAGCCCCGAAGCACCCGTACCAGTTCTTCGCACTGTTGAGTCGAGCGAAACCGTCGGAGGCAGCGCAAACGTCGCCTCCTGCCTGCGCGCACTTGGTTGTTACGTTGTATGCTGCGGCGTTGTTGGAGAAGATCTCCACGGTCGAACCCTTCGTTCAATGCTCGGCGACTTGGGATGCGATACCGACGGCATCATCGCCGACGACTCCCGACCAACCACCGCCAAGACAAGACTCGTCGGTTTAGCACAACACAGACACCGCCAACAGCTCCTCCGCGTGGACGAAGAAGACCGCTCCCCCTTGTCGCAGTCCATCGCCAAAAGTCTTCAGAGTTACGCAGTCAAGGCAGTCGCGGCCGTAGACGCCGTATGTATTGAAGATTACGACAAAGGCGTCATCTCGCAGGCGTTAGTCGAAGCGATCGTCGCCGAGGCAAGTAAGACCAAGACGCCGGTCCTGGTCGATCCCGCCAGGCTCACAAGTTACGACCGCTATCGCGGCGCGACCGTGATCACACCCAACAGGGAAGAATTATCTATCGCCGCTGGTACCAGGTGCAACGACACCGAAACAGCTTCGACCGCTGCGATGAAAATTCTCAAAGCAAGCGGTATCGACAGCGCCGTTGTTACGTTAGACCGCGACGGCGCAATCGTTGTCGCAGATAGCGAAGCAAACCACGTACCAACAGTCCCAAGAAGCGTTTACGACAACACCGGCGCAGGCGACGCCGTCTTGTCCATGCTAGCAGCCGCCATCGCCGCCGGCGCGACACTGAATGACGCCACAAGACTCGCAAACGTCTCCGGCGGATTAGAAGTCGAAAAGTTCGGTTGTGTCCCCATCAAGGCAGACGAAATTCTAGCAGACCTCCGCCTCACAGAGCGTTCAGAAAACGGAAAACTCTGCACCAAAGATGAACTCATCGCTGAGCTAACTCTTCGTCGCGACCGCGGCGAGTCGGTCGCTTTCACCAACGGATGCTTCGACATTCTTCACGCAGGGCATGTCGATTTCCTCAAGCGATGTCGCCGAGAGGCATCACTCTTGGTCGTTGGACTAAATGCCGACGCCTCGGTCCGCAGACTCGGAAAGGGCGACGATCGCCCCATCAACCCCTTCGAAGACAGAGCAGCCGTCATCTCAGCGCTAGAGTGCATCGACTACGTCGTCGGGTTTGAAGAAGACACCCCAGAGAACATTATTCAAGCGATCAAACCAGACGTCCTGGCCAAGGGAGAAGACTGGGCGCAAAAGGGCGTCGTCGGTGGCGATTTCGTCAAAAAAAACGGCGGGAAAGTCGTTCTCATCCCTCTGGTCAAAGGAAAAAGCACAACCTCCGTCATCGACAAAATCCGCAGCGCCAAAGCGATCGACTAGACCCATGAAAGAACAATTCGACCAACACATTCAAGTCGTAAATGCTGCCACGGCTCAGATCTCTGCACTCGAAGCGATTGCAGACAAGTTGATCGCTTGTTTCAACAGCGGCGGAAGACTCTATCTCGTAGGCAACGGCGGAAGCGCCGCCGACGCCCAGCACATCGCCGCAGAGCTAGTAGGGCGGTTCAAGGTAAAGCGAAAAGCCCTCCCAGCTATCGCCTTAACGACGGACACCTCTTCGCTAACGGCAATCTCAAACGACTGGGAATACGAATACGTCTTCGCAAGACAGGTCGAGGCGCTCGTAACACAAGGCGACGTCCTATGGGCTCTCAGTGTCTCAGGAACATCCCCAAATGTCATCCGCGCAGTAGAGACCGCCAAGAAAATCGGAGCATCCATAATCGGCTTCACCGGAAACCGCGGCAACAAACTCGCAGCCGCATCCGATCTAGTCTTCCGCGCCGACCACAACGACAGCGACCGAGTGCAAGAAGCACACTTGCTAGCGTATCACCTAATCTGCGACAAAGTAGAAAAACACTTCGCAATCACACAAGAGTAAGAAAGCTCGCACACCGGGCGTCCCACCTTCATCATCCGCTCTTCTGGATTCGCTATTCCCTTAATAGCCCGCAGCCTGTCCATCCTTACGAGACTCCGACGCCCCGATGTAGATACTCCGCCCAGCGTCATACATAATCGCCTGATACCCCCCGAAACCACCCGACGAAAATCGCACACGATGACCCATCTGCGCAAGACCTCGTTTCGATTCCATCGGCACCCCTGACTCAAGCGAAACCTGCCCTCCGTCGCTCATCTTTTCACCCGTCGGCTCAGAGGACCCCGTATGATGAAACCGCGCCGCGTCACCTGCCTCCTGCACGTTCATTCCAAAGTCAAGCAGGTTGCACAAGACCTGAACATGTCCTTGCGGCTGCATGTCTCCCCCCATCACCCCAAAACTCAACCAAGGAACTCCGTCCTTTGTCACGAATCCGGGTATGATCGTATGAAAAGGACGCTTATGCGGAGCGTAAACGTTCGGATGTCCTTCCTGAAGGGTAAACAACTCTCCGCGATCTTGAAAAACAAATCCCAACCCATCCGGCACCAACCCCGACCCGAACCCACGATAGTTACTCTGGATCAGAGAAACCATATTATGATCCTTGTCTGCCACCGTCAGATACACCGTGTCCCCGTGCCGCAGTTTCGGATCACCCGGTTCAAGCTCCCGCGATGCGCGTTTTGGGTCAATCAACGCACGCCGCTCTCCTGCGTATCCCTTCGAGAGCAACCCATCGAGCGGAACCTTGTAAAAATCGGGATCAGCATAGAACCGCGCTCGATCCTCATACGCCAGTTTCTTTGCCTCGATAACCCGATGAAGATGCTCAGTAGAGTTATGGCCCATCGACCGAAGATCAAACGCTTCGATGATGTTGAGCATCTGCAGTGCAGCAATTCCCTGCCCGTTCGGCGGAAGTTCCCAGACCTCAACACCACGGTAGCTCGTAGAGACTGGCTCAACCCAGGTCGATGTGTGTTCCTCGAAATCACGCGCCGTCAAAAAGCAACCAACCCGACCCGCAAACGAAACCATCTTCTCGGTCAGCGCCCCACGATAAAAAGCATCACGACCCCCGCTGGCCAGCGTCTCATACGTCGATGCAAGATCTGGATTGCGAAAGATATCCCCTTTCTTCGGCGCTCGACCGTTGGGCAAGAAGGTCGCCGCAAAGTTTGGCTGATCCTTAAGAATACGCCCCCCACGCCCCCAGTAATAAGCGATCAACTCAGTAAGCGGAAACCCTTCGCGCGCATACCCAATCGCAGGCGCAAGCACTTCGCCCATCGGAAGTTTCCCAAACCGCTCATGCAGAGAAAACCATCCTTCCACACATCCAGGAACCGTCACCGGCAGCGGTCCAAACGGCGGAATCGAAGTCAACCCCGCCGCCTTGAGTTGCGCCAGCGATAATTCGTAGGGGCTTCGACCGCTCGCATTCAATCCATAAAGTTTCTGAGTCTTAGCGTCCCAGATGATAGCGAAAAGATCCCCACCGATCCCCGATCCAGTCGGTTCCATCAATCCAAGAACAGCGTTCGCCGCAATCGCAGCATCAACCGCCGTCCCGCCCTTTTTCAAGATGTCGATCGCCACCTGCGTCGCAAGTGGCTGACTAGTCGCTGCCATTCCGTTACGAGCGATCACTTCCGACCGCGTCGCAAAAGCTCGTCCCGTCAACCGATCGCCACCCCCCGGCGGCCCCCAAGCAAGACTAATACTGGGCGATACGGATAACAGCAAGACAACCAGTGAAACTCTCGACATCGGCGAAGCTCCTCTAAGATCCATATCCGCGTCCTGCCTCGCCCCAGCAAGGATTGGACGCCGACCATCGATTCTAGCCGATCCTCATCACACCCGATAGCGTTCCCGCCAAGACCCGGCGGCGACACGCCCAAACGATTTCGCTATACTATCAGTGGCAACAGGGATCAGGGGGAAGGAGGTGGGCGTGACTCCGGGGGAAGTGGTAGGTTTGTCTCTAACGGTCGCGCTGCTCGCTTTTCTATCCGGCGTGCTCGTGGTAGCCTCGCGCGATCGCGGAGAGTCCGCGCACCAACGCGATCGCGACTCGCGTCTATCAAAGCTCGCCGACTACTTGGGCGCTCGGAGATCCGTAACCCGTGCCAGCCTCACATTCGTCGCATCATTCCGCGCGCTAACAGTAACCAAAGAATCCTCGCCCCATACGCAACTAAGAACAAAAGAAGCCCATGCCTCCCGCAGAAGACTGCACGAAGCCCTCGATAATCTAGACAAGTCCCAAGCGGAATTGATCGTCTGGTTTCCAGATTTCGCACGAGCGGGGGAGGGCAGTCACAGCGTTGACGTCGCCACCCTAAGGGCAGCCATCGAAGGAACAAAAGCGGATGTCGCGACCCTGGCGAAGTGTTTGCAAGAGGCTGACCGCCAAGCGGCAGCTCGGGTGCGAGACTGCGCTAAGACACTGCACGGAGCCCAGGAAGCTCTCCTGATTAGCGACCTGGCGATCGCAGCCCGGTCATTCCTCGCCCGGTTTCGCCGCTAGGTTGGGGTGCTTTTTATTCCACCCGTCGCGCCG
>JAJDDZ010000327.1 GCA_029260025.1 Phycisphaerae bacterium
TGACGACCCAAGAGGCGATACGCCCACGCGTACACCTCCTGAGCGTGCTGCTCAAATCTCGTCGCGACAAAATTGGCCGTTGGCGTCGTCATTTTCGAGGTCACCTCTACTGTCCGTTCGCGCCGCCTGCAAGCTTCACCGTCGCAGCAAGCTCAAAGCGACGATCACGAAACGCCTTACCATCAAACTCCCAGACAATCCCGCCATCTTCCTCGTCGATCTTGTCTCCGTTGTGTCCGACGAGCTCTCCTGGCATGAGCACCTTGATCTTGAACGAGTGGGCACCCAGCGACTCAGTTATATCGTACGCCTTCTTAGCATTCGCAAACTCCGCATGGAGCTTCTGCATATGCGACTCGTCAAGATCCGTCGATTCCGCAAGCTCAGCCATCGCGCCGTGCAACGACTCGACCAGCAGCTGTTTTGCCGCAGCTTCAAACCGAGCAGTCCTCTCTTCTTTCGCTTCCTCTGTTTTGTTCGCGGCACTTTTGACAAGTCCTGCGACCGACGGGTCCGACTCTGTTTGTGTCACGGATTCATCCTCGCTGGCTGCCCTATCGACATCGCTGGGAGTTTCGAATTGGTCGACAAACGCTTCCCAGTCCGTGTCCTCGTACCGACTCGTGAGAATCATTCTCGCCCGCAGCGAAGCATCTTGCGGAATCCGATCGCCCATCTTCTCGATCGCCCGTTTCGCAAGCTCCATATGCTTGAAGAGTTCAAATCCCGCGAATGCCTTCACGACACGAGCCTTCTCTGCCATTGTCATTTCTTCGACGGGTTTGTCACCAAGCTTCTTCACGTCATCATCAAAGGCAAGATCATGCCAATACTGAATCTGGGCCCACTCACGCGATTCGTAGACGCGCTTGAAGTGCATATACGTCCCGTCCGCCCGGCGCTCGACACGCACCGTTGTTGGAAATTGGAGATAGAGCGCCGCATCGTGATCCCCTTTCGCAGCAAAGTTACCCGGAAGCGCTTCGCGCGGCGCGAACGCCCGACGCGACGTCAACGCGACTGTTTCCTTGCCCTTGTGGTCGAACTCACTACGCCGATCAACCGTCCATCCGCTCTTCTCCGAAGGAAACGCAACAGGCGAATCGAACTCGCCCGGATCTGCACGATACTCAAGGTCCATCGAGACCGCGCCATCGGAAGAAATGTGAATCGTCTCCTTCCGCTCAACACAACCCGCCAAGGCGGCGATGCTCGCGGCTACAATGATTCCGGGGAGCCAAACAGTTCGTCTCGTTCGATTGCGTCGCTGAGTTTGCATCGCCATTCCTCCGTGTTCTCTGTCGTGTGTCGTGGTGGGCGACGACCGTCGCCTTCACTAAGTAGGACGGAGGCCAACCCCTTACGGTCGACAGAAAAACAAAAAACGCCCCAAATCGATCGAAGAGCCGAAAGATTCTGGCCACGAAAGGCGAAAAGCGGACCTACGATGGGACACCTGGGGCACAATCGGAAACTTAGCCGCGAAGAGGGCCGTCGCCAGCCGCGGTTACGACGGACGCAGAAGGGCCAAGACCTCCCGGTTGCCCCCATGCCCTGCGATCGGACTCAAAAAAGTCCCTTCAACCGTCCAACCCATTCGTTCAATCACTTCGGCGACGATCGTGACGACTTCCTGGACAAACGGTTCCGGGAGGACGCCACTTTCCAAGAGCGACTTGTCGGCTTCATAGTGAGGTTTGATAAGGGTCAGTGCGCGCCCGCCATCGGAGAGCATCGCGTGTACGTTGGGAAGCACCTTCGCTTGCGGCGTCCACCCGACGTCCACTGTCACCAACTCGACCGGTTCCGGTAGGCTAACGTGCATCGCATTCTTGCGTTCCATAACCACGACGCGATCGTCTTTGCGCAACTTCCACGCAAGCGTCCCATAGGAAGTGTCAACCGAATAGACTTTCCCTGCGCCGCGCTGCAGCAGGCAATCGACGAACCCGCCAACGTTGCTCCCCAAGTCGGCGCAGGTCAGGCCTGTAATATCAAGTTGAAAATAATCGAGAGCGGCTGCGAGCTTCTCCCCGCCGCGCGAGACGAAGCGTTTGGATTGCTCTGGCTTCATTGGCCTGATCTAAGAATGCGTGGTGGGTCAAAGCGCACACCAGCGCAGTACGAAGACCGTCGCATAGCAAGGCGTCGGCGAAATCTGGTCAGCATGAATCGCGCAGCCGCCGAGGTGGTCAAGAAGCTAGGCGCTCTTCGAAGCTTCATTAATGAGCTTCGCAAGACGTGACTTCTTTCGTGCGGCGGTGTTCTTGTGAATAGTGCCCTTGGCGGCCACCCGATCGATCGCCTTGGTCACGGTGACCAAGGCGGACTTTGCTTCGTCCAACTTGCCCGCGGTGACGGCGTCTGTGAGTTTGCGTGTTTCGGTCTTGAGCGCGTTCTTGCGAGCGCGATTTCGGACTCGGTTTCTTTCGTTTTGCTTGACGCGTTTTTTTGCGTCAGGAAGATTCGGCACGTTCAGTCTCTCCTGTCAATTTCCAACGGAATCGGGCTTCGTGCCCGCCTATTCCTGCACCTGCAAGCCGTCCAGTCTAGCACGAACGTCGCGAAAGTTGTAGTCCGCCTGGAGAATATCTCCGTAAGTTTTCTTTGCACCGGCGAAATCCCCCCCACCCTCCTGAGCCCGAGCAAGCCAATAATGCATGTTCTTGCCCAAGTCGTCATCGTTCTTTCCATGGGTCGAAATCGCGTCCTGGAGGGCTGAAATCGCTTGTTCCTGGTAATTTTTTCTGAAGAAACACCTTCCCAGGTACATCCCGCAAGCTGCCCGATTCTTCAGATCAGCCCGGGCAGCCTGGAGCATCGGAATCGCCTCGTCGAATCGCCCGGCGTTAAACTGGCGAATCCCCAGCTCGAATTTCAGCTTGAGGTCCGTTGGATATTTTTCTGCACGCTCCTCATAAATCGCCAGCTCAACACGCAATAGGGCAATCCGAGCTTTCTTGACAGATTCGGCATCGCCGGACTTCGCCGCGGCACGAACTTTGCGGACGAGCTGCTTCATTCGAAGGTCGTCGGCGCTTTGCTTCCAGCGATAGTCGCCGAGCCGCTCGAAAGCGCCTGTCAAAACGCCAATCGCCTTCGTCTCATCGTCGTCGCGTTCGCGCTTTGTCAGCAATTCCACATAAGCTTTGATGCTCGTTGGTGTGTCAGAATCCTCTCGGAATTCTGCCTCTGCTCTTTCGATGAGCTGGTCCATCCGATCATCGCCTTGGACGGAACGGTGCTTGTCATGCAAATCGCGCTGCCCTTCGCTATCCGCGACGCTCTCGCGGAAGCTGTCGCCCTTCTCGTAGGCACCCTTAAGGATCGTGAGCTTCGTTGAGATGTGCTTGAGCAGTGTTTCCGGGTTTTGATCTTTTGGTAACCGTCGCCTCCATAGCGAAACGACTTCGACGGCGACTCGATACGCCTCGACGCCAAACTCGGTCTCTCCACGGGCGGCTGCCCGGTCGCCAAGCTCCTCGAGCAGAGTCACCAAGCTTTGCAACTGCTTGGCCGTCGCCTTTGAGGTAGAATCCAGGACCTTGTGGAACATCCCCGCCGCCCAAAACCCCGCGTCCTCAGCACGAACCTTTCCCGCATTCTTCGTGACAGCTTCAACAAACGCAGCGTTGTCTGGGTCTTTACCGAAAAGCCACAAGGCGTTGAGAAACGCCTTCTTGGGGTCCTTGTCGTTGATCGACCGCGTCATCGTGTCTTTAAGGCCTGGCTTTTTCCCGCCGGTCTGTTTCCTTGCGACGGCGCATCCGTGAAGCGCCTTGCACGCTTCTTCTACGGCGTCGGGCCAAAACTCAAGTCCGTTCACATAGTATTCAATCGCATAGTCGAACTGCCGCTTGGCACCCAAGTCGCGGGCGCGTGTGAACCACTTTTCCGCTTTTGCCTTGTCAGCATCGCTCGTCACTAATCGGGCGATGTTTTCGGGGGTTGGCTCGGTTGGTTTCTTGGCCATAAGAGTTCAGGTCATTTCGACGCTGTGAAGGTATTCGAAGAGGCCAATCGCCTCTTCAACCGCGCGTTGGGCGACATGAGAAAGGCGCTATTGACCAGGCTATTTAGCGATCCGTCCGATAAAGCGTTGCAGCCTTTACATTCGACAGACACTTCATACTATCCCTGTGAGAATTAGTGTCAAGGAAGTAAAGTACACAGTGCGACGCCTTGTGAGAGGCTTTTCGTGATACCCATGAAGCTCGAAAATATCGACAAATTGCGAATCGTGAACTACCCCGCGCCGGTTTTGTTGAAGGTGGCTGAACCGGTCGAAATTTTCGACGGTCAGCTCGTGACACTGGCTGATCGGATGCTTGAATTGATGCGACAGGATCATGGGGTTGGGCTGGCTGCACCACAGGTTGGGATCGGACTGCGCATGTTCGTGTGCAACGCTACTGGTGAACCGGAAGACGAGATGGTCATCGTCAACCCTCATTTCGTCGAAATGGACGGAGCAGAAGAAGCCAGCGAAGGATGTCTTTCGCTCCCCGGTGTTACCGTCGATGTTCGCCGGGCAACGTCCGTGATCCTCGATGCGAAAGACCTGCACGGACGCGACGTCCGCCTGGTCGGGAAGGACTTACCCGCGCGAATATGGCAGCACGAGGCGGATCATCTCGACGGGAAACTGATCCTTGACTACATGTCTCCTGCGGATGAAATCGCGAACCTGCGCGCCATCAAACTACTCAAAGAGGACTTCCAAGCGGCGAGAGCCAAGTAGCGGAGGCTGGCGACGAGCATGCGCATCATTTTCATGGGTTCCGGCGCATTCGCACTCCCGACTCTGCGGTGGTTAGGCGAAAGCGAGCATAAGGTCGTGGCCGTCGTGACACAACCGGCCAAGGGAAGCGGGCGTGGACAACGTGTCACGCGAACGCCGGTGCGAGCGGTCGCCGATGAGCTGGGTCTAACTTCGATCGAGCCGGAAAACGTGAACGACCACGAAATCGTGGCGCAACTACAGGCATTCGAGGCTGACCTTGGACTCGTCATCGCCTTCGGTCAAAAAATTCGGCAGCCACTTCGCGACGTACTTCCCGGTGGGTGTATCAACCTTCATGCGTCTCTCTTGCCGAAGTATCGCGGGGCTGCCCCGATCAATTGGGCGATTGCCAACGGGGAGGAGAATTCGGGTTGCACCGTGTTTCAGTTGGTCGATCGGATGGACGCGGGGCCTATTCTTTCCATGACGGAGACGCCGATTGGGCCCACCGAAACCGCAGGCGAGCTTCATGACCGTCTTTCAGAGATTGGAATCGAGACTGTTCGTGAGACGATCATGCAATTCGCCGACGGGAATACCCCGGCGGGAACGCCACAAGATGACTCGCTCGCGACGCCCGCCCGCAAACTATCGAAAGAAGACGGGAACATCGATTTCGACAAACCGGCGCGAATCGTCGTGGGACACATTCACGGGATGACGCCTTGGCCTAGCGCACGAGCTAAGTTTGTCAGCGGAGACGAGCGATGGGAAAATGTTACTCTCCTTCGCGCGCAAGTTGTCGAACAGTTTGACCCGGAAGGTCGATCTCCCGGATCGATTCTCGAAAAAGGACGAATCGCAACCCAGGACGGGGCGATCGAAGTACTTGAAATAAAACCGTCATCGGGTCGGGTTATGAGCTGGCGCGACTACGCCAACGGAAGACGGGTTGCCCCGGGCGACCAGTTCACCTCACCGAAATCTTAGTCACGAATCAGGGCGCGGGCGTCACTGATCGTTTCTGATTTTCTGCAAGGCGCAGTGACAACATAGCCGCGTAATGCTTTTCGTCCGTCTCAAGAACGGACAGCCCTGCAAACGGGATCGCATGGCCTACTCCGACCAGCTCTCGCAGAGAACCTGCGATGTCGCGGGCGAAACTAGCGATGAGCGTTGGCGGTGTGCCCTCTAACTCGACATCGATCACCTTGCCCTCACGGCGCACACGAATAACTCGAACGCCGGTGGTTCTACCGAGATTCCATCGTCTTTGCAGGTCTTGATCGGGAAGTGCAAAATCGAGTAGCTCGCCATCTAGACCGACAACTTGATCGCCGACGAGAAACTTTCCCTTGGCCGGTGAGCCTTCGCGGACTGAGCCGATCGTCGCAATTCCTGCGGGCGATGACTCATCAAAGGTAATACCTAGCGACGCCGGGCCACGTGCGTGATTCGGAGGAAACAGGGACTGAGTTAGAAGCGACGGACTGCCCTTGGCAGCGTCGACAAGCCAGTCCTCCATCGTGCCCGCGGCGGCGTCCGCCTGGATGAGTGCGACGGCGCTTTGCTTTCCACCCAGCTGCCAAACCGAATGGGCGTCTCGAACGGTGGCGAGCGTCGGGGCAAGACCAACCGCTGCTTCGAGAATGCGTTCGAGGTGATCCCGACTGAGCGTCAGGATCAGCCATCCGTCATGCGCCGCCCAGGCGAACTCGACGTTGGTGAGGAACTTCGCGATGGGAAATCTCGATCTGTTGGCATAGACCTTGAGGCTTGCGTGAGCGATCGCTGTTCCGAGATGAACGTCTAAGGAAACGGTGGGTACCTCCGGCGGATCGACCGGGTCGAGCGCATGCATGAACCCGATCAACCGTTGAGACACCAAGCCCATTTCGCTCGCGAGCGCGGGAGCGTCTGATGACTCAATAAGAAGCGCCAGCTGTGGCGTCGACGTTTCACCTCGAAAGTCTTCGTCCCACGCGAAGATCATGCTTGGCCCGAGGGGGGGGAGCGGAGTACCCTTGCCAACCGCCCGGGCACGAAGGGTCATTAAGACGCGAACGAATCTCGAAAGCGTATCTCGCGACGACGTGTCCGTTTGCATTTGTTGAAGAAAGTCATTGACGTCTACGGTCGCCGCGGATGAAAACATCGTGGTGTGCGGAAGTTTTCGTACACGTTCGAGAACACGCGCGGAAAGAGACGGGAAATTTTTTGGCGCCGCTCGCTTCCCTCGAACCGCCAGATCAAGACGCCCTTCTCTCTCGAACAACCCGACTACGGTGTGCGTCATCTCTGGGAAGACATCCCAAGCACGACGCCCATCGCTCTTCGCTTCCGACGAATCTCCTGAGTCAGCAGCAAGATACACAGTCGCCAAAGGACGACCTGGCAGGTAGGTGGATAAGTTCTGGTAAGTCTTATCTTCCGAGAGCGCCGTCGCACGACGACTCGCCATTAACCTTACGGTCTCTCGCAATAGAGAATCGGGTTCGAATCGTCGCCCGACCGCAACGATTCCATCGCGAACACAGGCGATAGCACCGTTTGGCATTTTGATGAGACGCGCGTCCGGCGATATTCGAACGTCTCGCCGCTTGGCCGCCGGAAACCACTCGTCCAGCGTGCGCTCATCAGGCAAACGAAGATACCAGACCGCGCTGTCAAGCTTTGACCAAGACCTCGCAGCTAACGCGACCTGCGTACGCATGAGAGCGCCCGTGTTGACCTTCGACCCGCCGCCCAGAAGTGCGCCGACAACGGCCCTCACATCGAACTCCGGCGCGTCCGCGGGATCGCCGCCCGAGGCCAACGCGAGAAGTCGCCACGCGTGCGCCTTCTTCATCGCCGCGTCAACTTCGCGCATATTGTTGACGCTAACAAAGACCTTCGTTGAAACCGGAACAAATCTCGCAAGAGAAACCACATCGGCTGAAGGCGTGTTCGATTCCGCGCACGCGTCATGACCTACGAAGGCGAGAGCGATTAGACTTATCAAACACGAACAGCGCATTGTATCTCCGCGGGAGAGTATAACGAGGAAGTCGTTCCAAGAGTATGATCGTCCCATGAGGATCGGTCGGTGAAGCTGTGGGGAGGGATCGGGAATTTAGTGGCCGTCTTCTTCGGCCACATCGCCCACGCCGTCGCTCTTGGAAGCTGGAAAGGGGGTCTTCGCGGCGTCCGTATCAGGATTGATAGGGGCCATGTCCGCCTCGTTTTCGAGAACGTCGAGGACCTGCTCAAGGGTCGAATCAAGTGCTCGCTGCAACGACTCGCCGCTTTCTTTCTTTGACTTAACGTTCTTCTCGGTGCGACGGAACCACTCGGAAAGGGCGGCCTCTTTGGCTGGCTCGATCGGTTCGTCGTCCTCGATAGCTTCGACCGGAGCGTCCGACGTCATGGATGGGTTGACCTCTTTTTCGCCGGCGACCATCCCCACACGCGTTCCGTCAAAGAATCCCGCAAAGGCAAGAACAATGACCGCGGCCGCAGCAAGAGCAGCACCTAGATAAAAACGATGCTGCCACTTTGCCCAATTGCCGAGTTCTTGTTCATCTACGCACGCCAATAACCGGTCTGTAAAGTCCGGCGTAAGCGACTCGGGTTTGCGATCGGATGAAATGATATGCCCAGTGACTTCAAGAAGGGCAAGCGCTCGCCGGCAGTTTGCACACTGAAGACGATGGGCACCAAGCTCGGTAGCCATCGACCCGGAAAGCTCGCCGTCGAGGTAGGCGTCGAAGAGTTTTTCTGCTTGCTTGCAATCCATCGGAGAAGACTCGACCAATAGCGGGGGAAATCCGACCGACACGCGTCGATCGTCTGTCCTCGTCTCCTTTTACCCAGCTCGCTGGGCGAAGTTGCGAAAAGTTTCATAGGCGCGATCGGTCATTGGCTCTAGTAGCTCACGCAGACATGCACGAGCCCGATGCAAATGACTCTTGACCGTCGCGGGCGGCATCTGCAAAATCCGCGCGATCTCGTGACAACCCAATTCCTGCTTATAAAACAAGAGAACCGTCGCACGCTGGGGTGGGCTGAGTCGATCGACGCAGGCCCAGACCATCGACTTCGCTTTGGCGGCGTCCTCTGATTCGAGAATGTCGTTTGAATCGCCGGAATCACTGCCGGGGAGCGTCGTAAAATCGAGTTCGCTCGAAACTGGTTTCTTGCGCCTTAGATTATTCAGGCAGACACGATAACCGATCGTAAATAGCCAGGTACTAAACCGATATTCAGTAGAGAAGCTCTCGAGGGAGGCGAACGCTTTGAGGAACGCGTCCTGACAAATGTCTTCCGCGTCGTGCTGATTTCGCACCATGCGGAAGATGAAACCGTATAGCCGTTCCTTGTGACTATCAACGAGTTCGCGCAGAGCGACTCTATCGCCCTGCTTCGCTTGCGCGATCAGATCCCGTTCGTGCTCACGCGTTATCGTCGTAGCATTCGTCGCCACAAAGGCCCCCTGTTGTTTCCTACATCTATTATAACCAACAACCGTCCTCCGCGTTGCGGTTGGGCGAAGCTACCCTAAAATCGGTCTGAATTATAGGGCGGCTAGAGCATAACCGCACCAGATTTGTAACTTCTTTATTCGCAGACACTTATGGCCAAGAAAGCCCAATCAGACCCCGCCATTAGCACCAATCGCAAGGCGAACTTTCGTTACGAAATACTCGAAAAACTTGAGTGTGGGGTCATTTTGCAAGGTTCTGAGGTAAAAAGTCTGCGAGATGGACACGCCTCGATTGAAGAGGCGTACTGCCGAATCGAGCGGGGGGAGCTCTGGCTTATCGGGGCGCACATTGGCCCTTATTCACACGCGAGCACGCAGGTGCACGAACCGACCCAGCGCCGGAAGCTACTTGTTCACAAGTCAGAGCTTCGCAGGTTGCTTCCCAAGGTGGAGCAAAAAGGGTTAACGCTTGTCGCCTTGAAACTCTATTTCAACGAACGAGGCATTGCGAAAGTCCGGATCGGACTCGCCCGAGGAAAGTCTCTGGGCGACAAACGCCAGACGCTGAAAGATCGAGACAGCAAACGCGAGATCGATCGGGCGATGAAAAATCGATAGTCGCTATTCTCGTGAAAGCAATCCTAGCTGCGAGAGCACGTGACCCGTCTTGAATCCCGGGTGTCGAGTTGCCTCCCCGCTTGGTATCATCCTACCGGACAGTAACCCAAAGCAAGGAGGCCCATCATGTTCGTAAGTATCAATCACATCCCAGTTGCGGACGGTCGCGAGGGGGATTTCGAGGAACTCTTTCGATCGCGCGATCGCAGCGTTGAAGAACAACCCGGTTTTGTCAGTCTCGACATTCTCAAACCGGGAATGGTCCTCTCGATGGGCCAAGGGCCGCCGACCAAACAGGACAACATCTACCACGTCCTGACCCGATGGGAATCGCAGGATGCCTTTATGAGCTGGGTCCGCTCCGACGCGTTCCGCCAGGCCCACAAACAAGAACGCGATCCGGGGATCTTCGGCGGGAAGGCGATGGTGACAACGCACGACACAATCGAAGGGGCAGGGGTAGCCAAGTAGTTTGGAGCTGATTGGGTGAAAAACGAAGATCGGAACTGGTTATGGAAGCGTTGGAATGGGTTACGTTATTACCCTGAGTCGGAATTCTTCGATTCTGACGAAGAAGCCAGGTCTGCAATTCGTGAATACGGCTCTACGTGGCGACTTTGTTTAGTTACGCTGTTCTGCACCGTGCCGGCCGTGGTCGTTGGAAACTTTTGCGAGACCAGAATTGGAAAGTGGGCATTTTTCCCTACGTACGCCATAGCACTGCTTTTTGTTGCGGGTTTCACTTTTTCGATCCAAATAGGAATCGTGAAACGAAAACTCCGAACCGAACTGGTCAAACGTGGCGTCCCGATCTGCATCCCCTGCGGCTATGACCTTCGCGGTTTGACCGAGCCACGGTGCCCGGAGTGTGGAACCTCGTTCGATTCTGCATTACTCGGCGAGAAAGTAGACGACGCAAGCGAGTCGTAGACAATACTTCGCGACGCGAAGTACTCTAGTCTATTGTTGTAGCCATGACTCGATATCTCTTGACAAGGCGCCTCCTGATTTCGGTCGGGGTGATCGTTATTGGATTTGTCGCGATGGTTGCGCTCGCGATGAAGCTGATCGGAACCGCCCCCGAAGGCAAGGTCTTTTTGAGCTACACGGCCGGATGGCTTATCATTCCCTACTGCTTTGGACTGACCGTGGGATTCGTGTCTTTGATCATTTTCAAAACGGGCAAGAAGGCGCTTTGCGTCTTCGGACCGCTGGCGGTCGTTCTTCTTGTCATCCTGCTCTTTTTCGGAGTTGCGCCTTCGGAGCTTCCAACTATCGACGAGACAACCAGCGCGCCGCGGATCCTCGGGGCCGCCCTTACGATCATGCTCTTTGTCCCGGCGGTCTCGGCGACGATCGCAAGCCTCGCCGCGCTACTCTGGCAGTCAATCAACTCGAAAATGAGCATATGCGGGGCGTGCGGACGCGACCTGACCCAGAACACCGACGCCTTCTGCCCCGACTGCGGGACGGCCTTGCTGGCGGGATAAGTGTGCTCTCGCAATGAATGTCGGCGCTATTGAGCAGCGTACGCGTGCAGCACGCCGCAGTGATCCAGCACGATCACAAACGCACCCAGCGCGAGCACGACCAGAAAAAAACCGATCGCATGGCCCAACTGGCGACGATGAGACTTCTCCGTGGTCCGGGCGAACTCCTTTGAAATCCACTCGCCCAGTGCGCTCCATCGCGTACGTGGATACCGATCAAACGTTCTCGAATCATCCCGATCGAAGACAAGTCCGCACTCAGGACAACGGCCACGAGGAAGATGATCGAGAATGTACGTGCAACTCCTGCAATACATCGTGGCGGGCGCTTGAGAGTTTTTCAGGTCGGACATGACACTTTCAGCTTACGACTTTTGACCCTACAGAGGCAACCACAATCGACTATCGAGTCGTAATTTCTTGCACTCGAAGAGGAGAATCGTGCTTTTTGAGGGGTTACTGCGATGCTAGAAGACCGCAATACCAGAGAATCAGGCCGCCAGAAAATTGGCGATCAGCCGCGGACCCTCTTCGGTGAGGAAACTCTCTGGGTGAAACTGCACGCCTTCGATGGGCATCGTCTTGTGACGAATCCCCATCAATTCATCGCGATCGGTCCACGACGTGACCTCGAAGTCCGCCGGGAGCGAATCGCGCTCAAGCGTCAGCGAATGGTATCGCGTCGCGATGAACGGATTCGTCAGGCCGTAGTAGATGCCATGGCCGTTGTGATGGACGGGACTCGTCTTACCGTGCATGAGCCGTTTCGCACGGACGACGCTCCAGCCAAACGCCTGCCCGATGCACTGATGACCAAGGCAAACGCCGAGGATTGGAATCCTACCGCCCAACTCTTTGACAACGTCAACGCTGATCCCGGCTTCGTTGGGCGTGCATGGCCCCGGCGAGATGATGATGTGCGTCGGGTTCAACGAGGCGATCTCGTCCACCGTAACCTGATCGTTGCGAATAACCTTCATCTCGCGCGTGTCGTCCAGCGCACCAATCGTCTGCACGAGGTTGTACGTAAACGAGTCGTAGTTATCGATAACCAAGATCATGCGAGAAAGCGTAACAAAGTTGCCTCCATCCAGCAACTCGGTTGCGAACCTTCGCAACACGTTTGGCAGAGAAAGAAATCCAAGGATAGCGAAAAGTCTACTGGGGAATGATTGGCAGCGACCTCTCGACGTGCCCGCTTGCAGCGGCGAGGTTCGCCATGACCGCGTTCGCGACGAGCATGCCGCTTTCGGTTAAGGCGATGCGAGTATCACTTTTTTCAACTAGCCCCTGCTCGACGAGACGGAAAGGCGTATCGCCAAAGACGCTGAACGGACTCTCGCCGAGGCGAGCCTGAAATGACGCAACTGAGATCCCCTCAACGAGTCGCAACTGCATCAGGATAATCTCCAGGATCAGCATATCGCGCGAAAGCTCTTCGCTCTCAGCCTCAGCGCGACCGCCTTCGGCAACCCTGCGAACGTAGCCATTGATATCTGAAATGTTTTTGTAACGCCGTCGCCCCACGCACCCGGCGGCTGATGGCCCGACGCCGATGTACGGCTCATTTCGCCAGTAGATTAAGTTGTGCTTGCATTCGAAAGCGGGTTTGGCGAAGTTGCTGATCTCGTATCGCACGAAACCCGCCTCTGCGAGAATCTCGCGCGTTTGGACGAACATGTCCGTCTCGATGTCCTCATCGCAAGGAATCACCGTTCCCGCGTTTCGCTGCGCGGTCAGTCGGGTGGCTGGCTCATAGGTGAGTCCGTAGCAGGCGACGTGTTCGACGTTCAGCTCGATCGCGCGTTGAAGGGACTCTGTCCAACGCTTGGCTGTTTGACCGGGGATTCCGAAAATTAGATCGAGATTGATATTCTTGATCCCGTTGCGGCGAAGGGTCTCGACCGATGGAGCGATGTCGTCTGGCGTGTGTAAACGCTCGAGAGTGGCTAACTCGTCGGCGAAAAATGATTGCGCCCCCATCGACACGCGCGTGACGCCATGATCCACAAGTGTCTTTGCTGTCGGATCGTCAACGGTCGCGGGATTCGCCTCGACCGTGAACTCTTCGAGCGATCCCACGTCCACACAATCTTCCACCAGATCGAGCAACCGTGACAGCTCACTCGTCGGTAAAACCGTGGGCGTTCCGCCGCCCAGAAAGATCGTCCGAACCGGCCCGCCAAACTCGTCCACACGAGACCGCAACTCCGCAATGATCGCGCTAACGACCGGCGCAGTATCGCGATCCTTCATCGCGACGGAGTAAAAGTCGCAATACCCGCACTTGGTTTCACAAAAAGGAGTGTGGATGTACAAACCGTAGGGGCCATCGTCAGGCGCATCGGGCATGCGAGCATCTTCATTATTGGGATTAGGAGGAGACTCTGTCACAACGCTATTCGATGTAGCCGAGACCTTTGAGTCGTGCGGTTACTTCCTCATCGGACTCTGCCGATTCGAGCATCGAAAGCTCTTTTTCGATAATATGAACGATGAACTCCTCAGGCGAAGGATAGCCCGCGATCTCCGCGACTTTCTTCACCCGTTCATACAATGCGTTGTCGAGTTTGATCTTGGCCACGCGTCTACTCCCGGTCAGATGGATCCGCCATTGTCGTGGCGGTCGGTTCAAACAAGCTGCTCCCCGTCATAGTATCCGGAACTGGGACGTCGAACAAAGTCAAAATTGTCGGGGCGAGGTCGATCAACGCCGGAGCGGTTTTCTCGATGGGGCGACTGGCAAAAATAACGCCCGGGACCTCATCGGCAGCGATACAATGATCAGCGCTCCAGGCGTGGTCGTTGTCTGACAGTACTTCCTTTGTCATCCGACCAAGCGTCGTCGCCCACGATGCTCGATAACCACGATAATAACCCACGATCAGATCCGGCGCTTCCGACGCATGGGGTCCGCTATAAACTTCGTCCGTACGATAGACCTCCTTGACAACTGGCTGACCGTTCTTGGGGTCGCGAATGGCAAGCAATCCTTCACTGATCTTGGCGATTAGCGCGTCGCGGTCCGCTGGATCAACAATTCCGTCTCGCTCGCGGCCCTTCAGGTTTATGTAGAGGCCGTTTAGACCGAGCGCGTAGGCTCGAGACTGGGACCAATCGACACCGCCATTTTTCTTGGGCGTCATAATGTTCTTTGCTGTGTTGGGACCGAGGTATCCTTCGTCGCGTAGCCACGTGTTCAAGTTGAACTGACGGTAGAAATTGCAGAACCCATGATCCGACATGACCAAAATCGTAGCGGTATTGCCGTACTGCGCGACCATGTCGCCAACGATGACGTCCATCTCGGTATACAAGTCTTCGATGACCCCGTGGTACTTACGAGCCTCCGCCGGTGATCGTTTCGGATGCGGGTCGTCGTTGTCCCACCAGAACATGTGCGACTGAAGGTCCGTGCTTGAAAAATAGAAGAACAGTAACCCGTCGTCGTAGTTTTTCTTCGCGTACTCTAGCAGGTTCTTCCGCTCGCTCAGTACAGAGCGAGATTGAGCGTGATAGTGCTCGTCTTTGAAGACGCCGTTGGTGAGGGCCTTGTGGTCTTCCTGAAAACCTGCGGTGTAGAACAACCCAAGAGAGTCCGCTAGCTCGACTATCAACTCCGGCGGTTCTGTCACTCGCTGTTCGCCCGGATCGGAGGGGTCGATGTTGATGGGCGTCACGTAGAGTCGAAAATTCGGTCGCACTTCCATCAAGTAAAAGCGACAAATCCCGCTTACACTCGTATTGGGAAGAAACGAGGGCGAATCGAGGGAAAAATCGAGTTGTGTCCAGTCGCTCCACTCGCCCTGCTTCAGGAGAATCGTGTGACCTTGAATGTCAAAACGGGCTTGCGGTTGGCTCGGATGTCGATTTATTTCAAACTCGATCTTGGAGTCGATCGGTTTTTTGCGCAACGTGTTCTTCGGGCCCGTAATCGTCGCCTTTGCATAATCGGAGAAGAAGCGAAGTGGTTTGTGCATTCCACCGCCCGGCGACTTCGCGCGGGGGGTATCCTGCGAAAAATATTGATACGTTCCGTATCCGCCGAGAAGATCTGGCACGCCCATCCCTGACAGACAACACATATGCCCGTGCTTCGACGGACTCGGCGGATAGTTCGACGGGATGTCGTAAATCTTGACCGGTATTTCGCGTTCGTCGAGGTAGTCCCAGAATGGTGTCCCGTTTCGTTTGAGCAGCGTTTGCGTCGGGTTATGATTGAATGGCCAAAACGCCAGCGGAACCTTGTACTCGCCAACTTCCCAACCATCATCGCTCTTGACCGTCTCAGCTGCTGAATAATATGGCGCGCACTGTCGTTTCGGATCACGATGAACAAAATCAAAGATTCCATGAACGCCTGGACCCGCACCAGTGATGAAATTCGACCAGGCGACGGGACTCTGCGGCGGAATACTCGTACCGAGGGGCTTGAATCCGCCGGACTCTCGCATCTTCGCTAGGTTGGGCAGGCGCCCTTCGTCCATGAGCTTGGTGCACAGGCGCGGGTCCATCCCGTCGAACCCGATGACCACAACGCGAGGAGTTTTCGCGTCATCACCCCCGCACGCCCCGCATGAGACCGCGACGATCGAACAAACAGCTAATAGGTACATCCGCATAAGAAATCGCTCGTGTTACGCCTTGGCTGATGGCGCTGCTGTTGGGAATATTCCGGGGTTGCCATTAGACGACGCAACCCGCCCATTCGTCGATTCATTTCCGACCGCCATGGGGAACGTCTTCCCGTCCATGTGCTTGGGAACATCAACGCCGAACAACTCTAACACCGTTGGCCCAATATCCATCAGTCGCAGATTGTCCGCGTCGATTTTCTTGTTGCAGAAGATGACGCCCGGAACGAGCGCCGGGTCTATGCAATGATCCCCACTCCACGCCTTGGTGTTGTCATGAAAAATGCTATCGGTAATCTCGCCGATGGCTGCCTCCCAGGAGACGCGATACCCAGCGTTGTAACCAAGGATCAAATCGGGACTTTCCTCGACATAGGGGCCATGATAAATCTTGCGGGAATTGAACGCGCGGTTGATCGCGACCTCGCCGCGCTCTTTGTCTTCGTATCCCGTGAGCTTCGCGGCGATCTCATCGCGAAGGGCGTCCGCCTTTTTCGGATCAACGATTCCCTGCGACTCACGGCCCTCGACGTTCAGCCAAATACCAGCAAGCCCCAGACAAAACGCCTTCGTTTTGGACCAATCGACATTGGCGAGATATTTCTCTCCGCGTTTGCCGTCTTTGAGAACGAGATAACCATGTTCTTCAAGCCAAACATTCAGATCGATCCCGCGCCGGAACGAGCTGAACCCGTGGTCAGAAATCACGAATAACACATTCCCGTCGCGCTCGCATTCCTTCATCGTCCGCCCGACCAGTTCGTCCATTCTCGTGTAAAGATCGTCGATTGCGTTTCGTCGCTGCTCGCCACCTTGACCGTTGTCTGCGGGGTGACCCTTCTCGATATAACGCCAGAACATGTGCTGAATTCGGTCGGTCCCGTCAAATACGCACACACACAATCCGCGACGCACCTTTTCGAGCGCGTCAAAGAACATCTCCTCGCGCTCGGCGTCTGCCTCGAGACATTGATGAAGAAAACCATCATCGTCAAGGATTTGCGCGTTCAGTCCCCAGGTATCCTCCGCGAGTCCCAACGTCGCATAAGGCCCCTGCTTTTTAGCATGATAGGTCGAAAAAACCGACGGATGAGAAATGGGTAGCGCGGGCTTGTTTGGATCGATCTGGATCGGCGTGACGTACATCTCGAATTCGGGATCTGTCCGAATCAAGTGAAACTCGCAAATCCCGCGAACTTTCGATCCGAGTGCTCCATTGAAATCGACGTTAATCCAAGGCGTATACTCGCCGGCCACGAGGGGCAACGTCTCGCCGCATATCTTCAGCTTCGCGCGACCTTCACCCGTGATGGAAACGACGAACGGACATTTCAGCGGATCGTGCGATTCCAGAAGACCGTCGGTTGGACCGACTAGGTAACTGTGAATGGTATCGCCCTCGCGCGTCACATGAATTTGCTCGCCACCGGTATGCTCCGAGTCCGCCTCGGATCGCGTCGTGTAGAACGAAAACGTCCCCTGGGTACCGCGCAGGTCTGGAACGCACATGGCTGAGAGCAGAACGCCGTGAAAACTCTCGGGCGGGAACGTGATCGGAACACGAATGATATTGCTGAAGACGCCGTGATCGCCAAGGATGTTCCAGAACGGCTTACCCTTTCGCAGGAGGCGAACTTCTGGACGATCGAGCGGAATGACATACTTGCCAATCTTGGTTGTCCGCTGCGACCCGCGAATTCGTACGGATGACATGAGCGGCATGTAGGTACGTCGGTCGCGCGTGAGAAAATCGTAAATATTGTGCTTACCGGGATTGCAGCCCGTCAAGAACGTCGACCAGGCGACGGGCGACAGCGGCGGGGCGGTGGTCGCGAGACGCTTGAAGCACCCCTGCTCGGCGAGCTTCGAAAAATTCGGCAGCTTCCCCTCTGCCATGTACTTTTCGGCGAGCTTTGGCTCTAGACCGTCTAGACCCAGAACCACAACCCGCTTGACGCGAGCTTTCTTCATCGCCTTGCTACCGCGAACGGCGCGGATCGCGTAGCGCATGGGCCAAAGGACCAGCGCAGCCAACCCCGAAAAAATCGCCATGAAAAACGCGAACAGCGTGGTCCCCACCGCAAACCCGGCCCCTGGACCGATGTAGGCGTGAGCAGTCGGGATCGGAATGAGCAGGGCCGCGAGCGCCACCCAGACCACAAAATGAGTTTTGAATTTCTTTCTCATCGATTCAGCGGATCTGCAGTCCCGAGGGCCGCAGTCCCAGGGACTATCTGCACGAGTGAGTTGTTCAGTGTAGGAACCTGTCGTCCCCAACTCAAGGTTACATCTGCGTAACTGGTTCTGCGAGCATTTTCCTGTAGAATTGCGCTATCCAAGACCTTTCGGGCACCGGGCCTCTTGTAACCATCAATCGCATCGGCGAAATACGCCGAGCGGAGGAAATCGTATGTTGTCTCGTATCCTAATCGCATCTTTTCTCTTCGCGTCCGTCGCACCTGTCGCTGGCGCGACCATGTCCGAGCCAGCTGAACAGCCCGTGCAAACCATCGAGAAAGGCTCCATCGCCGCCAAATATCAAGAGGCAGCTACGAAGATTATCGACGCAGTCATGGCGGAGAATCAGGCCTACGAGCGTCTGGAGTACCTATGTACGAAGATCGGCCATCGCCTCAGCGGATCGACAGGACTTACCAAGGCAATCAATTGGGCCATCAGCGTTATGATCAAGGACGGGCAGGAAAACGTCCGCCCCGAACGTGTTATGGTCCCTGTCTGGTTTCGTGGAGATGAAAGCGCTCTGATCACTCACCCGCGAGTTCATCCGCTCACAATCTTGGGGCTGGGCGGATCGGTCGGAACAACCGGGAAGGGGATAACCGCTGGCGTCGTCGTCGTCGAGCATGAAGATGACTTCTTATGGCTTGACGAAGAAGACAAAGTCCGTGGGAAAATCGTTCTCTACAACAACAAAATGCCTGAGTACGACCCAGAGACCGGGTCTGGCTACGGAACGACTGTTCGATTTCGCAGCAAAGGGGCGAGCATGGCTGCCGAGCGAAAAGCCGTCGCCGTTCTCGTCCGATCCGTCACCGCGCACAGCCTGAACACGCCCCACACCGGTGCACTGCGATACGACGAGAATCTACCCAAGATCCCCGCCGCGGCCATTACGACCGAAGACGCCGAGCTTATCGCCCGCCTTATGAAACAAGGGGAGGCGGTCTCGGTTCATCTTTCCATGAACGCCCGCATGCTCCCAGAAGCTGCATCTGCTAACGTCGTTGGCGAACTGCGGGGATCAACAAACCCTGAGGAAATCGTTGTCATCGGTGGACACATCGATTCGTGGGACGTCGGGCAGGGCGCCCACGACGACGGCGGCGGATGCATAATCGCGATCGAAGCAATCAACGTGCTGCGAAAACTCGACATGATCCCTCGACGTACGATCCGCGTCGTGCTCTGGACGAACGAAGAGAACGGCCTGCGAGGAGGAAAAGCGTACGCCCGAGAACATGAAAAGGAGCTTCCAAACCACGTCGTCGCGATCGAATCCGACGGCGGAGTGTTCCGCCCGACCGGATACTCTGTTGATAGCTCCGACCCCGAAAAGCAATCAATCGGTGCCCAACAAGTCCGCGATATTATGCGCCTCCTCTCCCCACTTGGACCGATGAAGATCGCCACCGGGTTTTCCGGTCCAGACGTTGGCCCCATGAAACAAGGCGGCGTGATGCTGATGGGACACCGCGTCGATGGGTCGAAATACTTCGACTACCACCACACCGCAGCCGACACGATCGACAAAGTAGACCCAAAGGAACTCAGCGAAAACGTCGCGTCGCTTGCGACCCTGGCGTACATCCTCGCCGACATGCCGAACAGACTCGGGACAGAAACGGAAAGCAAGAAAGGCGCGACTGACTAACAAGATCAGGCTAGAACAACGTCGCGTCCGGTTCGATTTGTTCCGGGGTTACTGGGTACGGCAAGTTAAGATGGTCGTAAGCAGCCTTTGTCGCCTGCCGCCCTTGGCGCGTGCGAATGAGAAACCCGATCTGAAGCAGATACGGTTCAACGACGTCTTCCAGCGTATCACGCTCTTGGCCCATCGTCGCGGCGAGCGCTTCGATTCCGGCTGGCCCGCCCTTGTAAACCTTGATCAGCGACGAAAGAAACGACCGGTCAAGTTCATCTAGACCCAACTCGTCCACCTGCTGCACGTCAAGCCCCTCGTAGACGATTTTTTCACTGAGGGTTCCATCGCCGCGAACCTGCGCGTAGTCTCGCACGCGCTTGAGCAATCGGTTCGCTACGCGCGGCGTTCCGCGACTCCTCGACGCGATCAGCTCAAGCGCCCCCGGCGCGGACGTCAACTCTAGTTTCTGTGCAGACCGAGCAAGGATTGTTGATAGTTCATCCTTGGTATAGAAATCAAGATGATACCCGTGGCCAAACCGATCTCGCATCGCACCACTGAGCATTCCGGCACGCGTCGTCGCACCGATTAGCGTAAACCGCCGCAGTGAGAAATTCACGACGCGACCACTCAGTCCGCCCTCGATAGTGTAGTCCACTCGAAAGTCTTCCATCGCGGGATACAGAAATTCCTCGACGATTTTCGGCAGGCGGTGAACCTCATCAATGAAGAGCACATCGCCGGTTTCCAAATTCGTCAGAAGCGCCATCAGGTCAGCCTGTTTCGCCAATGACGGACCGGACGTAATCCGGGGCGCCTTCCCGGTCATTTCACGTGCGATCACACTGGCGAGAGTCGTTTTCCCCAAACCAGGAGGACCACCGAGCAAGATATGTTCTAGCGGTTCACCACGTTTCTTAGCAGCGGACATGGCGATCTCAAGTTTTTCGAGAACCGCCCGCTGCCCGATCATCTCGGACATCATCTGCGGACGAAGCGCGGTATCGACGGGGTCATCCCCAGGTCGCGTCTGCCCTGAAAGTATTCGATCGCGTGCCATGATTCTACGAATTCAAAATAAAGGAATCAGAATGAAGAAGAAACAATCCCGGCGCCTCTTCCTTCATTCATCATTTGCTCTTCGATTCTCTCCATCATCCTTCAACGCCAGATTTCACTTTGTACGCAGCGCGGACCCACTCGTCCGCCGAGTCGGTATCTGGATGAAGCTGAGCTGCGCGTTCGATCCATTGCTCTGCCTCGCCCCGGGGATCGCCCCACGCCACGAGGACTTCCAAGGCGTCCCGCTGAGGACGAGATAGCTCAGCGACATCCTTACTCGCACTTGAAATCTCGCCAATCGCCAGATCGCTCACCTTCCCCTTGAGTGTAGCCACGATCATCTCGGCTGCACGCGGACCGATTCCCGGCAACGTCGCCATCGCCTTCGTATCGCTCGTCTCAATCCAAGATGCCACTCGCCGCACAGGTTGCGCAAGCGCCTTTAGTGCCTTTCGTGGACCAATCCCCTTCACGCCGACGAATCGCGAGAAAAACATACGATCCTCTTTGTGCAAGAAACCAAGGATGCGCGGCGTAAGCTGTCCCGACGTCTGGTTACCTTCGTAGAACTCGACAGTATGAAGCGTTACCTGCTGACCGCGAAAGGCTGCTAGCTCGCCGACGGAGAACTGCGGAACCAGAACCTCCCGCGCGACACCGTCTCGTTCGACGATTACCGCTTCTTCGGTGACCTCAATCAAAACGCCCGTCAGACGAACAATCACTCGACCACCTCCATTGGCTCCATTGGGCGAAGGTCCGCGATCGCCGTCGCGTCCGAATCAGTGCTACAACAAAGCGCAATGGCCAAAGCGTCCGCCACATCCGGCGGCTCTGGAATTTCAGAAAGTCCGAGCGTCGCTTGGATCGCACGCTGAACCTGATCCTTGGTCGCTCTACCATTACCAGTAAGAAATCGCTTGACCTGCGTGGCGGCGTAACTGCGGACCGGGATACCGCGACGCGCTGCGACTAGCAAAATCACGCCTCGCGCATGACCCATCAAGATCGCCGTCCGCGGATGCTTGTAGTGGGCGTAAAGTTGTTCGACCGCCACGATATCGGGCGTGTTTTCGGACAAGATCGCATCGAGATCGGACTCGATCGCAACAAGCCGTGACTCAAGAGATCCCTTTACGTCGAAGCGGCAAACACCGGCATCGATCACCGTCGGCGGTTGCGACCCGCTCGCGCGCAAAACACCGTAACCGGTAATCGCCAGCCCAGGATCAATTCCGCAAACCACCGCTTCCATACGGAATGCGCCTTCCCTTGCTCAAAGTCTGCGGACCAAGCTAACTCAAAAGTCCGTCCTAACCACGACCAACACTATCCCAAACCACTCAGAAGCGTCCTTGTTTCTGGAAGCAGTGTCAACCCTTGGTTCGCAAACAAGCAAAGATGCAACAAAACGGGCAATGATCAGTCATTCCGGCGAGATTTCGACTTCTTGGACTTGCCTTTCTTGGTGCCGCGTTTTTCGGGGGCGGGGTTGCCCTCAATGGCTCTGTCTTCAGCAACCTTCGCTTTGTGTGGCGCGTGGGGTTTCACAATGACTCTCGCCTTTTTGGGTGTTACGACTCGACCCTTGTGAGCATGCGACTTACCAATAACCCAGCGATTCTTTGAAAAAACATGTCCGCAACCAGGCCTGTGGCGATGACCAGCTAGAACGACATGCTTTGAACCATTCCAATAATGATCGTGGCAGCTACTTCCGCAGATATGCGAAGCACCGAGACGAATATGCCCGCCACCCAGCGAAACCGAAAGCGACCAGTGACCGTCGCGCAAAGCATGACCACATCCCGGACCATGACGATGACCGCGCAATTCAACCAGCCTCCCGCCATCCCAATAATGATGATGACAATTGTGATCGCAGCGGTGCGATTCGACTAGATCAACATGGTCCCCGTGATCGCGAACCGTAATCCAACGACCTCTCGAAAAAGAGTGCCCACAGTTCGCGTGGTGACGGTGTCCCGAGAGGACAACAACCCGAGCCCCGTTCCAATAATGATCGCTGCAGAGATTTGAGCAGATGTGGCCAT
>JAJDDZ010000328.1 GCA_029260025.1 Phycisphaerae bacterium
CTCCGATTCCTCGCGAGGTCGATACGCAGGATCCGCAAGAGCTTGGTCTACACATCCGCCGCGTGCTCGACCAAGAGGGGATTCACACAAAACATGCGATCGTCGGTATCCCGCGCGATCAGGCGATTCTCAAGACGCTACGACTCCCGCTGATCAAACCGGAGGAGCTCGCGGGCGTCGTTCATATCCAAATCGCCAAGGAGCTCCCGTTTCCCGCGACCGAAGCGATTATCGACTTTGTCGCGGAGGATCAAACCAAAGACGGCCAGACGCAACAGAACGTTCTTGTTGCCGTGGTGCGCCGCGACGTGGTTGAGATGTACCAGAAGACGTTTCAGGTCGCCGGGTTGAAGCTCGACAGCGCGGGACTTCGCCCCTACGCGCACAAAACGGCGCTCAACGAGCTACTGAAGTTTTCCATTCCTGAGCGTGTGCTGTTTATTGATGTACGCCCGGACCTGACTGAAATTGACATTCTTCGTAACGGGGCGCTGACGTTTTCTCGGGCTGCATCGGTGATGGTATCACCGGGCGACGCTACGTTTGATGCGGGCGAGTCAGTTGCCCAGCCTTTGCTATCGCTTGCTTCTTCATCCGAGCCCAGCATCGGTGGAGGGAATACAGGCGGCGTGGTCAATTCGATGATCATGGAGGTCATGACTTCGCTCGAAGCTTATCGCGCCGATGACGCTGGTGCGGAAATCGATCATGTGACGATCGCAGGCGACCTAGGAATTGAGCAAGCCCTCGCCGACGCGCTGCATGAGCGATTAAACGTGACCGCCGAACTGTATAACCCAGCCGCCTCCTTTGGGTGGGAGCCCGACGAGGGTGCAGCTGCTTCTTCCTTTGCTTCTCCGCTTGGGTTGGTGCTCTCTTATTCGGACGAAGAGTCTTCTCCCTTTGATTTCCTTCACCCCAAGAAAATGGTGTCGGTGAATCAGGAGCGCCTGCGAAAGGCGCCACTGATCGCCGCCGTTGTTGGACTTCTACTGATCGCGCCGGTTGTTGGTCTCGAGCGTTGGAGCGCACCGAAGCGTGCTGAGCTCGCCAGCATCAACGCTCAAATCGAGGAGCTGCAGGAAGGCAACAAGCGGCGCAAGGATTTTTTGAAACTCGCCGACACCGTCCGCAGCTTCGATAGCGATCAGCATATCTGGGTAGATGTCTTACACGAAGTTTTCCAGAGCTTGCCCAACAACGAAGAGCTCGTCGTCATGCAGATAGACCTTCAGCAAAAAGACGGACGCGTCACACTTAAGACAAAAACAACAGACCGCGAAACGCCCACGAAGATCGTCCGCTTACTGCAAGAATTCAACGGCGAAGGCAACGCTGGTCCCCGGTTCAATGTGATCGTCGGCCCCCAGACCGAAAAGAAAAATGATCGGTATGCGTGGTGGCAGGATCTAAAGATCACGATCAATAACGATTCAATGGCGTCCAAGAAAAAGGGCGGAAAGTAGGAAGCGGTAACGCCGCCGCCTAGTATGGCGGCGGAAGCGAACGAGCAAAATGGACAAACGAACTAAAATCCTAGCGGGTCTGTTCGGCGCGATGATCGCCTACGGGTTCATAAGCAAAATTATCTATCCGGCGTGGGTGGAACCTTTGCTGACCATCGACGATCGCATTGCCGATCGCCAGAAAGACCTCGACACGCTCGAAGCCCAAGTTGCAGAAGTCAACAAGGCAAAATACGAGTATCGTGAATGGGTTGCGCGTACTGGCGGATTTGATATCAATGAAGCCGTTACCGAAATCCGCGAGCGCCTAAACGGTCTTCTCGCTAAGCACAAGCTCGCGGATGTGAAGGTCACGCCGACGCGTCCTACGGATGATCGCAAGACCAAGCTTTGGAAAGCGTCCGTGACTGTGTCGGGGGCTGGTTCACTTGAGTCGGTTATTCAGTTCTTGCGGGATGTGGCAGAGCTTCCCCATGTTTGTCGGATTGGTAACGCCTCGATTTCGCCAGCGAGTGTGCGTGGAAGAAATACGACGATCAACCGATTCAGTCTTCGCGTTCCCGTCGAAGTCTGGTCGGTCCCCCAGCATCGTCTCGTTGGTCGTTTAGAGGTCGAAGACTTGCTTCACCCGGAGCTGTTCATCCGCCATCAAGGGCGGGACTACACGTCCATCTGGAAGGGCGATCCGTTTAACCCTTACGTCGAGATGCGCGTCAAGACCAAGCCAACATTGACAGTCCTTAAGGGTAGGAAAATGACGCTGGATGTCACTGTTGAGGGCGGCGTTGGCCCCTATCAATACCTATGGAAGCCATCGGAGGGATTGGGCGCGCCAACTATGAGGAGTCCGGCGCTTGATTCCTCGAAAGTTGGGAGGGTCGCCTACAACGTGACCGTGACCGACGCCCGTGGAAATACCGGGAACTCCTCGATTTCCGTCACGGTTGCTGATCCACCCCCTCCGCCCGACCCGACACCGCCGCCGAAACAGGAGCCGAGACCCGTTGCCGTCGTGAAAGGTCGCGAGGTTTCAAAGAATGGGCGAACTCAGACGCTAACGATGGTCTTACTGCGAGAGAGTGAGGCCGATCATCGCGACGAGATCATGGTTAACGATGCGCGATCGAAGGCGAACTCTTACTACGCTACCGGAGATCAGTTCGAGGGCGGCGAATTGATCTTTGTTCACCAGTCCGGCGGCGTAGTAAACTGGAAAGAAGAATACTACGTCTACCCGCTCGGTCAACAGATTGATCAGTTCGTTTCAGCGAAAGATGCGTTTGACTACCCCGTTCTCCAACGAGCGGCGGGTAGGCACATGGATCTGATGAAGGAAATGGCCAGGCTCGAGGACGCCAAGAAGAAAGCTAAACCGCCTCTCGCCAAGAAACCAGATGTAGAGTCCAAGGCCGTCGAGAAGTCGCCAACGAAGCAAAAGTCGTCTCGCCCGGCGGCAGCTGCCGTCAAGCCGCAGAAGAACGGGGTTGGCCAGGCGGAGACTCCGGTCGCCAAGTCATCTCATCTCAAACAGGCAACGAAATCACCGAGCAGCAATGCGCCCAAGACCGGCGTGACGAAGAAGCCCGCTTCAGCAACCAAAAAGCAACCATCGACCCCAGGCGAGAAGAATCCGGACCCGGCGAAGGGCAAAAAGAGGGGCCCAGGCGGAAAACCAGAATAGGAAGCCGTAGAAAAGGAAGCCCCAATGCTTCCAATACCCAAATTGCGGCCAGAATCGAAAAGTGAGTGCCACGAAGCGCAGGTTCGCCCGTACAAGTACGCGATAGGCGAGCAATACTGCGAAATGGAGTAAGTCCGAATGGAAACGAAACGAAACCACAAATCACCGCGACGAATCATTGCTCTCAGCTCATTGGCTGTCGCGTTGCTGCTGGCTTCTGCCTCTTCAATTGCGCTAGGTCAGGTACCAGCCCCGAAGAAACGCGTTACCGGAACCAGCAAGCCACGGCAAAACAGTCCGTCAAGCAGGAAGCCTACGCGAAAACCCAGCGGCGAAAAGAAAACACCTCGGCCGACGCCACCACGAGGAAAAAAAGAAACACCCAACCCAGTACCTGATACCGGGAACGACCCAGGCAAGAAAAACACCCCCACCGATCAGGGCGCGAAACCGCAGCCAAAAGAAGACTTCGGGATCGATCCTGAAGTGCAAAAGAAAATTGACGAAATGTTCAAGTCGCGCGGACAGACTCCTCCTAGCAAGGCTACTCGCCGAGGGGGACAAAAGCTCCCGCCACCACGGCCCGCATCGACCACCCTCAGAGACAATCCTCAAGATAAGACGACGGATCTTCCCGGCGGCGCACCTGCTCCAGGCAATGAAGAAGTCGCCGGCCCATCAACAGTTGTGGACATTTCTCCCGCCGGGGACATGACGCCACCGGAAGACCGTATGTACGGATTCGCAATCAAGAACGGCACCTACGCGATGCTCGTCGAGGGGTTCGCGCGACAGACAGGTCTCGGCGTGATTGGGAGCGCTCCCATCGGTTCCCTCTCGTTCGTGACGACCGAGAAGCTCACGTTTGCGCAGGCGCTTGGCAGAATCCGGATGATTCTGTTCAACTTCAAAACGAACGAGCCCTATTGGCTGTATCGCACGCCCACGCATCTTCAGATTACGCGCGTGACGGATTTCTATCGCATTCTCCCACTTGAACGGATGTACCCCAGTGTCGAGGCGTTCCGCGCGGCCAAGCTGCCGGGCGACGAGATCGCGCTCATGGTCTACACCCCAAAAGCCGGATCAGTGGCGAATCTAAACCAGCTGCGCGATTGGCTACCAGACTACGTTCGCATCGCGCCACTCGGAGACCAAAACCGCCTCACGATTTTCGGGTTGGTCAGTGACATCGAGAAATATCTCGACTTGATAAAGCTGTTTCCCAGTGAAGGCGACGACCCCCGAGTCATTGAACGCATCGATATCGAATTCGTCACGCCTAGCGACGCGATGACCAAGTTGCTGACGATCATGCCCCAAGACGGTGCAGCCGCAGGGACTGGACGTGCAGCGCCTCGTGGGGGCCGAGGACGGGCAGATGCATCCGACTTGCAGAACATTGCCGAGCCGCCCGTTACCATCGTTCCCGACGACGGACAAGGCGTCCTTATTGTTCGCGCTATGCAGCACAAGATCGACGAAATTAAGAAAGTTTTGTACTTCATCGACGTAGATATTTCGGCAGCGAATCCACCGCCGGCGATTATTGAACTAGAACATGCGGACCCGGCGGACATCATCCCCGTTATTCAGCAGCTGATTTCTGCGTCGTCCGCTCCCGGTGGTGGGGCACCCACTCCCAAGCGGTCGCGCCGTTCGAATAAGGGAAAAGCGACCGGGTCTGCCGGACCTGTGACCGCAGACTCGGTAACGTTACTGGCTCACCCCGCAAAAAACGCGGTGATCGTTTTTGCAGAGGACGAAGCCTCCTATGCCGACGTACGGCGCTTTGTCGAAATGCTCGACATCTCTGGGGATGTTGGTTGGACACGCATCGCCCTCAAATACGCCGACGCCGCAACGATCAAGGAAACGCTCGAAGGTATGATCCCCGCGTCTGGGGCGAAGGGAGTCGGGAAGGGCGCAGCGGCAGCACCGGCGGGGCATCAATTCGTTACTGACCCGTCAGGCGACGGGCTATGGTACACAGGTTCCAAGGAGCTACTCAAGAAGATCAACGAAATTATCGCGTTCATGGACATCGAACAAGAGCCGGTCTCGCTTCATTCGACGCGATTGGTCTATCGCAAGCCGTCGTTCGTTATTGACCTGATCAAACAGTGGGAAGGTCATCTTGACGGGCCATCGAAACCCAAGAGCGACACAGGAGCAAGAAAAGCCCGCAGGCCTGCCGGTGTTCGCAGCAAGTCTTCGCCAGCCTCCTCAGGCGACTTCACCGCCGACGATGACACCATGACCCTTCTTGCCCTTTGCGAGGAATCAAAATGGGACGATTATCTGACCTTCATCAAGTCAGTCGACACCCCGACCGATGTTGACGTACCTTTTCAGAGGCTTGTCGTACAGCACATCGATGCCGAAGAGGCAGCCGATGAGCTTAGTCGAATCATTGGAACCAACCGACTTGATTCCGCCATTCGCATGGTCCCGGCGAATGGTTCGCTCTTGATCCTTGGCGCCAACCCCCAAGACCTCGAACAAATCAGAATCTTCCTCGCCGAGATCGACAGACCATCGATGATTGAGAAGAGAACCTACGATATCCGCTTCGCGGAAACCGGCGAAATCAAGAACATGATTGAAACGCTCGTCGCCGATACCCCAGGGCCCAAGACCACATCAAGACCAAGAAAACGGAATACTACGGGTGATGGCAAGTCAAAATCCATGTCTTCACAGAATGCGGCGCTCACCGTCGGCGGTTCAATCGCTTCCTCGGAAATGACCATCATAGAATATGGAAGCAAGCTCATCGTCCGCGCCACACCCGATCAACATGATGAAATCGAAGCGATCATCGCCGAGTTTGACGTGCGCGACGGACAACCCGAACTCAAAGTCTACGACGACTTTCCGCCAGGCGCTGACATTGAAGGTATTACAGAAACCATCCGCTCGGTCCTAACCGGGTCCAAGCAGCAGCCAAGGCGAACGGCCCGACGCCCCAAAGATGCCGCCACAGGCGCAGCCGTCGCCGAAGGTCCACAATTCATTCCTCAACCGTCCTCGGGGCGATTGATTGTCATCGCCGAACCAGCGCTTTTTCCCGAGATCGAACGACTTCTCGACGTACTGCGAATCGGATCCGCCGAACTTGAAATCATAGTGGCCATCATTCCGGTGCAAAACTCCGACGCCGAAGACCTCGTTTCTCAGATCGAACCCATCTTGGAACTCAAAGTCAAGAATCTTGTCGATTCTGGCGAACTCGGCGGCGACGGAGAGAATCCCGTTGCGTCAAAGGCAAAGGCGAAGCTACGTGGGCGAATCTCGAAAGCAACCAGCGATCGCTATCACATCAATGCAGACGCGGAACGACAACAAATTGTCGTCGCCGCACCGCAGGTCATCATTGATGAGATTCGCTCACTCATCTTCGAATTCGACAAAGAGATCGGGAAGGACGACGTCGTCTTCAGAACAGTCAACCTCACCAACGCGACCCCCGGCGAGATGATCAAAGCTCTTCGTGAGATGACTGGCAAGACAACCATCCGCCGCCTCAATCGTGGTAAGCAGGGTGCGGCGGGAAATCCATCGACCGCAACCGGCGAGACGCTAACGATTCTCGAAGCACCCGGCGGTGCTGCCATTATCCTCAGAGGGATCGAAGAAGATGTCGCTCAAGCGGAAGAATGGATCGGTAAGCTAGACGCTTTGTCTTCGCCCGATCGTGAGATCACGGTCTATGAAATCAAGACCGCAGACATAACCAAACTCTTCGACCTTATCGTGAACGTCGTCGAAACGCCCGCTCGAGCCGCCGCCCGAGCACCAAGACGCCCGGCGCAAGCTCGAACAGACTCCGAAGATGACGCGGACACTTTCTCAACAAGCAAGTCCTACAGCAGTCAAGACGTATACATCCAAGCAGACTTGATTGGGCGCACGATGCTCGTGGCAGCAACACCCAACAAGGCAGGTCGCATCGACGCCCTCATCAAACGATTCGATTCGCCAGAGGAGGGTCCAGAGACGCTGGTCGCCGGCAAAGCTATTCCAAAATTCCTCTACGAATTAGTGTACGCCGATCCGCTTGACGCCTCCTGGGAACTCGAAGGCGTTCTCACCACACTTTGGGAACCGCAAGATCAAATTCCCCAGGTTGAGGCAGCCATGTTCGGAGATTTCCTGGTCGTGCGGTACCCGGATGAATCGCGCTTCGACGAAATCCGCGAGATGGTCGCCAAGTATGTAGATATCCCGGACCCAGAGACCCTAAAAATTGTTCGCAAGGCGATGTCTACGCCCAAGGGAATGAAGCCCAGCGAAGTCATCGAGGCGCTCAAGAATCGCATCGTCGGCGTCAAGAAGATCGAAATCCAGGATGTGACCCCCAAGAAGCAATCTACTTATGACGTAGAAGAAGTTCTTCCGCCCACAGGCGGAACTCATCCATACGTACTACCTACCTCATTCAACGCGGCCACAAACAAATTACTAGCGACAATCATGGCACAGGATTCATCTGATCAGGAGAATCCTTCTGGGGCGGCACCAGAAAAAATAAAGGCCAAGGAGGCCGCCAAGGCAAAACTGCCCCGTTCGACGACCAAAACGCCCCCAGCGAAAACCGCAGCCGACGAAGATGCCGACACAATGATCCGCAACGCAGTCGCTCCAATCATTGAAGAGAAAAAAGTTAAGAAGAAGACAGCGAATACGGAACAGAAGAGTGAAAATCGACCCTTGGCGACGCCGAAACTGCCGGATGGGCAGCTATTGAAACTGCGATCTAATGACGAGACTGGCGTTTGGGAAATCGAGGGCCCCGAGGGGATCATGCCAGAAATCCAGGAAATCCTCGACGAAATGAAGGAAGAAATCGAAAACCTTCCGGTCGCCCCCGACATTCGAATCTATCGAGTGCGGTATATCGACGTTTACTCGGCAATGGACATCATTAACGAGATGTTCAACGCAACCCGTCAGCAGCTTCAGCAGGCGGCAAATGCCCAGCGTCAGCAGCAACGCCAACAGCAACAACGACAACGCCAGCAACAACAGCAGCAAAAGAATCAGAAAAAACAAGAGGATGACGATCCTCGAAACCAGAGAAATCAACAGCAGGGTCAACAGCAACAACCCGCCGCCCCACAACTTCCGCCAACCACCGTTCGCGTTTATCCCAACCCGCGCGACCGCACCCTCATCCTTCGAGCCGATGCGAGTCAGTATCCGCAGATTAGAAAGCTACTAGCCACCATCGATCAACCCAAACCGATCGACAGTTTCATGCGAACCTATCCCCTCAAGAACCTCAACGCCGCAGAGGTCGAAGGGATGCTCAAGGATATGCTCGGTCTAGACGTCGCCGCCCAAAGACGCGGTAGATCAACTGCCCCTCGTGCCGGCGCAAATCGAGGCGCAGCAGCGGCGGCTCCGTCCTCAAGTGGCGGCGCCCAGCTCCCAGAGACGATTCTACAGACAACAGTAGGCGGTACGAACCAACTCGAAGTCGATCCCGGCGACATCAACCTCTTCAGCAGTGAAATGACCAACTCCATCATGGTCATGGCCCCAACAGCAGCGCTGGATTATATCGGGAAAATCATAGAGGAGCTCGACAAGAAAGACGGTCTACAAGGACGCCTGACTAAGTACTACCTACTCGTGCACGCCGAGGCCAGCGAAGTGGTCGATTACCTGGCAACACATTTCGGCGCTGAAGGCGCAAAAGGCGGCGGGAAATCAGGCCAAGGCATCACGCGCATAGGCGATTCGCCAAACGCGCCGACCATCATAGGCTACCCAAGACTGAATCAAATCACCGTCATCGCGACCCAGACGCAGATCGACGAAATAGAACCAATCATCAAAAAGCTCGACGTGACAGGGCAAGCCTTAGCCACCGAAACGATCGACCTGAAGTTTGCCAACCCAGAGGATGTCGCGGAGTCGATCAATCTGATCTTCGAGGATCGCCAAAAAGCGCTAAAGAGTCTCGAAGGAAAGACAACCGTCTCGCCGTTCGAGTACACCGTCGTCGTCACGCCCGATGTTCAGACCCAGCAGATCCTCGTACAGGCGAGCGCGACAAATATGGAACTCGTCAAGGCCCGCGTTGCAAAGTTAGACACGGAGTCCGCAACGACAGAGGCGACCGAGATTCAGATTTATCCAATCCGCTTCGCCGATCCCAATGCCGTCGTGACTATCATCAAACAGTGGGCCGACTCGCGGACCCAGTCCGGTGGCCGCGATCGAACCGTTCGGGCGAGTGATAAAGTTCTAGCGACCGCCGAACCCGCGACCCAAATGGTCGTCGTCGTCGCCAGTAAAGAAAACCACATTATCATCGCCGACTTGATCTTGCGACTAGACGACGAAAAACTCGCGACACAGCTTCGCAGGCGAGAAGTGATCCGTCTCAAATACGCAGCCGCCGCCGAAACGGTCAGTCAGCTCACACAGGTCTTCAAGGGCGTAAAAGGCAGACGACGCGGCGACCAGGGACCGTCATTCGTCCCGGATTTGAAGAACAACTTCGTTATCGCCAACGTAAACGAAGAGGAATTCGAAGAGATTACGCAGTTACTCGCGAAGATCGACGTCGAACCGCCGCTTGAAGGCGCGCGAACGACAGAAGTCTATCCCCTTCGGTACGCGGACCCGGGTTCACTGAACGCAGTCGTGTTGAATATCTTCCGATGGGACAATCGGTCGACACCAAGTCCCTCCGAGCAAGTTACGTCCGCCGTCGAGGGCGCAACACAGTCGCTCATTGTAACCGCGTCATCCAAAAACCACGCTAAGATCAAAGAATTCATCGAGAAGGTCGATGTCGAGTCGAATACAGGCAAGGCTGTCCAGCTCTACAAACTCGACAAGGCAAACGCCGACGAAGTCGCGAAGACACTACAGCAGGTTTACAAAGGTCAAAAGCCAACGCGCCGAGGCGACCTGCCAATGCAGATTACGCCCGAACCTTCGACCAATTCACTTCTGATCTTCGCAAACGCTGCCGAGATGACCGAGCTTGAAATCCTCATCAAATCGATCGACGTCGAACCCAGCGGTCAAGACGTGAACGTCGTCGTACTCAAACACGCCGACGCCGACGCACTCGCAAAAACGCTAACCCAACTATACGCACAAAAGGGACAAAGCAAGAACCAAGGAACCATCATTACGGCGATTACCGGATCGCGAGCTTTGGTCATCAAGACCAATCCCGCAGAGCTGGGGCGCATCCAGGCGACCATTGCCGAACTCGACACCGAAGAGTCCGCTGCCGGCGGCGAAGTCCGCATGGTCACCCTTCTCTACGCCGAGTCCAACGAAATCCTCGCCGCGATGAAGGAATACCTCCGCAAAACAGGCGGGGGGGGGAGAGGTGAGCTGTCTGGCGATGTCCGACTCAGCGCCATGAGTGCCAGCAATTCGATCATGGTCGCCGGGGCAATTGAAGAAGTAGAGCGCCTCGAACTCATCATCAAAGCGATGGACACGGCCGGCGAGAAAGGCAGCGTCCCGCAGATCATCCCCATCCAGTACGCAAACGTCGGGATGATCGTCTCGAGCTTGCAAGAAGTCTTCAAAGGTCAAAAGAAGGGCGGCGGCAAGAACTACCAAGCTCCCGTCATCGTCGCCGACGAAATGGGCAACAACCTCATCGTCCGGGCAGCACCAGTTGACCTGCAAGCCATCGAAGACCTCGTCGCCAAAATCGACACCAAGGACAAGCAAGACCTAACCCCGTACAAGATTCTCTCGCTCCCCGCCGGGATGAACCCCGACGACACAGCCGCAATGGTCGAACAAACAATCAACGAAACACAGAAGCAGCGAAGCGCGAATATCAAAGGCGCAAAGGCCCAGAGTATTACCGTCACGTCCGACAGAAGAACGAACTCAATCACCATCGCCGGAACC